>JBPCMH010000481.1:0-2746 GCA_051002495.1 Acidimicrobiales bacterium | reverse complement strand
GACCAGCGCCAATGGCGAGCAGGGCACCGTCGTGGGCGAGCCGAGGGTGAACATCCACAAAGAGCTGGTTGTGGTTGTTGATGCCGACAGCCTCCGCAACGGCACCGTCGGCCCGGATGGCACGTGTGAGATCCCAGGGGTTGGTCCGGTGCCGGTCCAGGCCGCCCGCGACCTCCTCGGTGAGGTAGGCGTGTCGATCGTCGTGAACAACGGTGTCGACATCGCGAATGTGACCCTCGGCGGGCGGCGCCTCTCCAAATCGATGCGGCTGGCCATGCTCGCCGGGCACGGGTGGCGCTGCGGTGACTGCGGCACCCCGTACCGGCTCCAGAACGACCACGACAAGCCGTACGCGATCACCCGCCACACCCGGCTCGACGAGCTCAGGCCCCGTTGCGAGGTGTGCCATGGGGTCAAAACCCGAAGAGAAGCCTCGCTGACCGTCCAGGCCGGACGCGACTGGCATAGGGCCGCGGCCAACATCATCGCCGCCCTCACCCTCATCCTGGTCCCCCGCGGCCCCTGAGCCGTCCACAGAGGCCGCGACGCAACTCCCAAACGAACGAGCGAGCTGGCCTGAAGCTCCTTGAGCGCGCCTCGGGTTATGCCCTGGGGCGCGTCTTGCGACGTGCGCGCGTGCGTGTGGTCAGGCGCCGCTGACGATGTGGACGCCGACGATGCCGGGCTGACCCTGCAGGGAGTCGACGACCGAGGACGGGATGGGTTCGTCGGAGGTGATCACCGCGAGCGCGGTGCCACCGCCGGGGGTGCGGCCGAGTCGCATGTCGCCGATGTTGACCCCGGCCTCGGCCACGGCGGCCGTCACCATGGCCATCATGCCGACACGGTCGTCGTTGCGGACCACCAGCAAATGCGGCGCGAGCGGGAGTTCAACGGCGTGCCCGTCGAGACCAACGATTCGCGGCTCGCCCTTGAGCCCGAAGAGGGCACCAGCCAACGAGTGCTCGCCGCCCGTGACCTTGATCAGGTTCACGTAATCATGGCTCGAGGTCGTCTTGGTCTCGCGCACCTCGATGCCACGCTCCTCCGCCAGTTGGGGTGCGTTGACGTACGAGACAGCTTCGTCGGACGCGGCCGAGAAGAAGCCCTTGAGGAACGACAGCGTGAGGATCCGGGTGTCGAAACCGGCCAGCTCTCCCTCGTAGTCGAGCTCAAGACTGGCGAGCGATCCACGATGCAACGACGCGAACAGGCGACCGAGCCGCTCCGCCATCGGAACGAACGGGCGCACCGTCTCGTCAGCCTCTGAAGCCGAGATGTTGACCGCAAACGGCACGAACTCGCCGGCGAGGGCCAACACCACCTGTTGGGCCACGACGATGCCTGCCTTGTCCTGCGCTTCGGCCGTCGACGCGCCGAGATGGGGCGTGACGACCACGTTGTCGTAGCCGAAGAGCGGCGAGTCGGTGCACGGCTCGGTGGCGAACACGTCGAGCGCGGCACCAGCCACGCGGCCATCCGCGATCGCTTCGGCGAGCGCCTCCTCGTCGACGAGCCCACCGCGGGCGTCGTTGATGATGCGCATGCCGGGTTTGGCTTTGGCCAGGAAGTCGCGACCAACGATGCCGATGTATTGCGGCATCTTGACCAGGTGAATGGTCACGAAGTCGGACTCCGCCGCCAGCTGGTCGATCTCAAGAAGTTCGACGCCGAGTTGGCGGGCTCGCTCCGGGGCCAGCCACGGATCCCACGCGACCAGCCGCATGCCGAAGGCGTAGGCCCGCTGGGCGACAAGGGTGCCGATCCGGCCGAGGCCGAGAATGCCGAGCGTCTTGCCGTGGAGCTCGATGCCCTCCCACCGCGACTTCTCCCAGCGTCCGTCCTTGAGCGCCGAAGCGGCCTGCGGCACGTTCCGAGCGAGGCCCAGCAGCAATGCCATCGCGTGCTCGGCGGTCGACAGGGCGTTGGTCCCCGGAGCGTTGGCCACCATCACTCCCCGCTTCGTGGCCGCGTCCACGTCGATGTTGTCGACGCCCAGACCGGCCCGGCCGACGATCACGAGATCGCGGCCGGCGGCCAGCACGTCCCCGGTCACCTGCGTCGCCGAGCGCACGATCAACGCGTTGGCCCCGGCGACCGCGCCAAGCAGCTCATCGGGGGTCAGCCCAATCTGGACATCGACGTCGTGGCCCGCCGAGCTGAGAGCATCGAGGCAGGCGTCGGCGAGCTGCTCAGTGACGAGGATGCGGGCCATGGGTCATCGTCGCGGAAGCCGGGGGGCACCGCCAACCGGTTCGGAAGCCGGGGGGCACCGATTGCTCGGGCGCCCACGTGAGGGGCTGACCTAGCGCTACCTAGAGGAAGCCTGACTCTGGGCCCTTGTCCGCCTTCGAGCGGACGAAGTCGGCCAGGGTGTCCTGGTCGAAGTCGGCGCAGAGAAGGCGTTGATGCCAGGCCGTCATAGCGGTCGGACCGCCGAGGCCATCCCTCGGCACGATCAGGAGTTCCTTGGAGAACTCGTCGCGAAGGCTGTCGATCATGCTCTGGACATCCTGCGGCGGATTCGGGCGGTGCCAGAGCACGACGAACCCATGCTCCATGGCGTGCACGATGCCGCCATCAGCTGGCGGGGTCTCGTGGAGGCCGCTCCGGGCCGGCTGGGCCAGGTGGTCGCCGCCGGAGGGCGGATCAATAGAAAAGCTCGGGCTCGGCACATGGTCGCGGCCCGGGTCGCTGGCGCGATCTATGGCGCAGCCACTCGCCGGGAACGCCACGGCCGCGGTGT
>JBPCMH010000480.1:0-3651 GCA_051002495.1 Acidimicrobiales bacterium | reverse complement strand
CTCCCGGAGCATTTCGATGACGCAGGTGTCGCTCACCACGGCGCCGGTAGCCCTCGGGCTGGATGAACGCCGGATGAGTCCGTTGAACGGCGAACTCGGTTCTGAGTTCAGCAGACCGCAGATCTCTGATGGGATCTGCTTCGCTGCGAGGGTCCTCGGAAGGGGCACCGAGACCTCAGGAAGAAGTTCAGATACAAGTCCTCGTGGCAACGGCTTGGTGTTGTTGATGCGAAGGAACTGATCGCGCTGCTGGCCGACTGTCTCGGCGACGAAGGCGCTCACCGGTACCGGCAGATCTCGGCGAGACGCCCTTGACAGAGCCAACGCCCGCTGTTGCCCGTCAACGATCCATGCGGGCTTTGGTCCGCCGTTCGACGGGAGCGGAATCTCGAGCACGCCTGCCTTCGCCAAGCCATCGTCGTTGTCCGGCCCGCGGCTCCGCCGAAAGCGAACCGTCTGGCCCAACGCCAGGATCAACGAGTTGGGAAAGAGCACGGCGTCGCCGTTCAGATACTCAAGGATGTCGTCAACGTGGCGCCGTACCTCGGCTCTCTGGTAGCCGATTAGCTCGTCAGATCGTGATCGGTTGATTCGCGTGACCTCGGCCACGTCGAAGATCTCGTCCGCCCGCAGGGTGAAGAGGTAGAGCGGCCCCGACTTGGTTTGCTCAATGCAGAGAGCTCGACGCTTGATGACCTTCATCCCGAGGTCTCCACGGCAAGGTCGAAGAGCCGACCGAAGCGCGACTGCTCGCACGCCATACCGGCGCTGCGGAACTCCCGCAGCGCGACAGACTTCGTCCAAGGGCCGCAGTCACGCAGATGCCATCGGGTCCACTCGATGATCTCGGCGTCATTGACCTTCTTGCGCTCGTGGATCGGCAACGGAGTCGAGGACTCAACCAGTCGACCGACGACCTCTCTCGCGCGAGTGGCACCGAGTCGCTCGCCGTCGATGACTCGCCTTGCTGCACGAACGCCTGTCGACGCCATGGAGCCACCCAGGAGAGTCCGAAGCCGACCCGGCACCGTTATCCACGAGGCGCCGACGCCAGGCGGAGAGCCTCCCGAACCGAAAACGAGAAGTTGCTCACTCGACCTGAGGATGTGCTGGGCGGCCAGCAGGTCCTCATGCACCGCATCGAGGTAGTCGGCTCCCGCACACACAACCATGCTCGCGCCGGGATCCCGACCGGCCAGGGCTGCCAACGATCGTGGCTCGCCACTCCCGGCGGGGCCATCCCATCGGGCCAACGCGGCCCACCAACTACGACGCTGTTCACTAGCCCTCAGGGTGTCGGTCGGCTGCACGACGGAGTCAGGATGCCCCGGGCTCAGCGTGGCGGCGTAGGTACAGATCAATGCAGGCGCACTGACGAGTCCGAGCCCTGCGGAGATGACCCACGCCTCAACGTCGAACCACTCCAGGGCATGTCGCCGAAGCTCGGAGCCGCTCACCCAGTACTCGCCCGCATAGAGGCGGTCGGCGGAGGTGCCGAGGTCCGCGCTCTCGACGCGGTGGATCCAGGCGGTTGCTCGGTCGCGACCGGAGGGGAGGTCACGAAGCCGCATGTGCATTGGCGGATCGACGCGCTTGCGGTTCGTACAGCTGAGTACCACGTGAAGCTTGCTCACCTCGAATACGGGTCCTCTCGAATAACTGCACGCCGGCTGGGGTGGTATCGACCAACAACTGCGTTGATCGGGCCATCTGGGATCGTAGCTCACGGTCAGGCTGACGCAAGTCCATTTGATAAGCCGAGCCCAAATGAACCCCCCGCACGACAACTGCGCGTCGACGAATTGGCGATCGTCCCGAAACCGAGGCAGACCGACCGCTGGAACCTGGCACAGACTTTCCCGCCGGAGGCTTCCAGCACCCCCGGCACCTCGTTGTTTTGCTGGGTCCAACGCCGGTTCGGCTTCTGTGCTCGGCCTTGCGGTGGACCTCACGTCCCCATGGCACCATGATGTTGCATCTCGGCGCCATGCGTATGGCCATCGAGTGCGGCCGCCGCAAGTGGGCGCCGTCGGGGGTGAGGCATCAGTTGGTTCCACCGGGGCTCCGAGGGCGCCATGGGGACCAATCTCGACGCTACCGACCGCCCCCGGGGGAACCGCCAGAGCACCTCTACGGCGATCCCGTGGCGTCATTCTTGCTCGATCGGAGCGGCTCAGGGTAGAGATGACGCAGCGCGCCCGGGGCGATGCGGCCTGCTCCAGATGTGCCACCAAGTCCGCCTCCTTGAGGCGGATGACCCGGCCGAACTTGTACGCCGGGAGGCCGCCGTCAATCAGGCGGTACAGCGTGCGAGGCATCACCCCGAGATACGTAGCGGCTGCCTTCGTCCCAAGCCATTCGATATCTTCCATTGCTGCTTCAGCCTATCTCCGTGTCTTCTGTGTTGCAAACACCGCAGCGAGATCCGATGAGCGCGATGGGCTGGTTGCCCCAGATTCTTCCCCCTCTACGGAATCGGTCGGCCTTCGACCAGGTTCTCGGGACCGAAGCTCTGCCAGCGGGGATCGCCTGCCACACCGACCTGGAGCACGTCCAACTCGGCGCCGACGGCGGCGGCGGCGTCGCGAAGGCGCTTCGTCACGTGGGCGAGGAAATGAACAGGATCTAGCCCGCTCGTGTCGTAGTCGACGCCGAGCCGAGCCCGCACCACAAGGTGGGATCGCTGGTCGCCCGACTCCGCTGCGTTGACCACCACGGCTATCGCAGACTCCCCCGGTGTCGTCCACCGCGAGTCTCGGCTCGGTTCATGGCCAGCCACCGAGACATAGTAGCCAAGCCAGGGGCCGCCGAAGCCGGGCACGGGCAGAGCGGTCAGTGGCTCGATGTAGCGCGGCCACGGCTCGGGACCCTAGGCATGGATGGATATTGCGGCCCGACTCGGCGTCCCAGAAGTCCACGGCGTGGTGTGCAAGCCCTCGCCACAGTCGCTGCACGGGGTCCAAATCGACCTTTCGGTGATCGAGCCGTCGGTCACACCCTCGGCCCACTGCGCTTCCACGTTGATGCCCTTGGCCACCGTGGGCAGGTCATCCTGGATCGGCGCCAGCAGGGCCTCGATCTGGGCCTTGACCGGTTGGGCCGGCAACGTCCAGCGCGCCTCGATGACCCCGGGTGCCAACCGAAGCCAGGACTCCCAGGCCTCGGCCCGTAGGTCCCGGCGGTCGAGGCCACGCTCCCTGGCGTCGAGGGCAGCCTCGCGCTCGTCGACGACTTGTTGGCGAGCATCGACGGCAGCGCTGCGCTCGGCCAGTTGCCGGGCGGTAGGTCCGGAAGACGGCGGTGCGGGGAACTCCACGTCCCCCAACGGTGATAAGACCGGCGCAGAAGGGGATCCCGCCAGGCCCCACTCAGCCGACACGACCACCCCCCTGCCGGCTAACCACCGCTCGACGTCCGAGCGCTCCAGCTCGAACGGTTGGTTCAAGCCGAGGCGGACCACCACTTCGCGCTCAAACTCCTGGTGCCAGTGCTCAGCGGGGGCGGGGTCCTCGGTGATGTCGGCGAGGATCGACAGTGCCGTGTCGGCCGGTCCGGCGCGCTCGTAGCCCCAGGCCAGTCCGTAGGGGCTGTGGGACACCACGTGGGCCACGTCTCTGGCCTGCCCGTCGTTTCCACGAAACCAGAGTGCCC
>JBPCMH010000479.1:0-8893 GCA_051002495.1 Acidimicrobiales bacterium | reverse complement strand
GTGCTGGGTGCTGGCCACGCGATCGGCGCCCACGACAGCCGTGACTGGGTGGGCGAACTTCACGTGCCGACCGTGGTCATCACAACCTCAGACGATCGGTTCGTCCCCACCGCCCGTCAGCTCGCTTTGGGTCGACTCATTCCGGGCGCAGTGATCGACGTCGTGCGCGGTGGCCATGACGTATGCCTGCGCCACCCGCGGACGCTTGCTAGGGCCGTTGAGCGGGCGTGCGGGCACCTACTCGGCGTCGCTCAGCAGCCCGCGCCAGTCGTCGCAGCGTAAGTACGACGCTGTCCGCCCCGCTCACAGGAACAGGCACATCACCCGAAGCTCAACGCTGAACCTGGCCGGCTGGCCCGCCGCGACTTCGGGATCCGGGAAGGCGCTGTGGGGCAAGAAGTGCGTTTGGCCCGCGTCGACCAGCTCGGTGTCGTAGGTGCGAAAGGCAACCACCTCGTCGACCGCCATCTCTGGAAACGTGTACCAGTCGTGCTGGTCGGCGCGCTCCGGAGTGGCAATCGCCAGGGCGTCAAAGGAGCGGCCGCCGGCAACATATCCGGTGTACGGGAAGGGGCGACCCTCGGCCGGAGTGACGCTTCTGGCGTCGCAGAAGGCCATCGGCAAGTCCATCTTCGCCGGGCCGATGTTGCGCCAGAACTGCATCATGATGACCCGCGGCGCGGCCTCGATCTGCTCCGCGGTGAGACCACTTCGCTCCAACGTCTTGGCCCCTCGGCCACCCACCTCTCGATAGGAGTGTTGAACCACGGTGTGGTAGCCAGCGGCGAAGTCGGAGTGCACGAGCCGCACCGGGGACTGCTCTCTCGGACGCTTGGTGGATTCGGCAGTTCGCTTGACGTGATCAGACACCAGCGCGGCATCGGCTCCGGTCAGAGCGACGGCAAGGGCTTCAACGTCGGCGTAGTGGTGTGAGGCGATCCGGTCGTCGTCGGTCCAGTCGCCCACCGACGCTGGGGCGTCGACCAACTCCAGCCCACATGTCTGCCAGCCGGGCAGCGCGGCCGAACGCCCGTCGAGAATGGGCACCGTCACCGGTTGCAAACCCTCCAGCGGTGGCCCGACACGCGGGGCGTAGAACAACTCGGCCCGGCAGAACTCCGTCATAGCCGAGAAGTGTATGGCGAACGATCGCCGCTGACTGGTGCGGCCCCCGACCCTGACCAAGACTGGGCCGACCGTGCGCCGAACGCTGCTCGCCCTCGTCCTGCTTGTTGTCGCTCTCCCCCAACCAGCGCGGGCCGAGGTCGCGGTGGCCGTGTTCGACGGACGCGGGCACGGCCACGGTGTCGGAATGGCCCAAGACGGGGCCTATTGGATGGGTCGAGCCGGGGCCTCAACCAACGACATCCTCAGGCAGTTCTATCCCGGCGCGGCTCTCGGCAAGGGCTCTGGATCAGTGCGCGTCGCTGTTGTCGACGCCGGACCGGCGCAGTCTTCGATCACGTTCGTGCTCCCAAACGGGGGGTCCGTTCGGGACGCGCCGCCCGGCAAGCCGGCCGGCGGGGTCGATCGTCAGATCCGAGCAGGCGAGAGCGTGACGATCAGGTGGGACGGACAGCGACACCGAGTCGAGTCATCTGATGGTGCCGCTGCTACCGCGGCAACGGCGGCGAGGACGTCAGCCCGAATCGATACGGCCACGGCCAACAACGAGCTTACGCCGAGGACGGCTCAGGGCGAGCCGTTGCCGACCACGCCTGGACCAGTCCCCACGACGACCACCACGACGACTACCCCACCGGCGACCACGTCGACGACAGCGACGACCCAGCCCGCTCCTCCGAGCCCGACGACCACCGCTCCAGGACCGTCGACGACCACCACCTCCCCTCCGCCGGCGCCGGCTGCCGAGCCGCTGTGGGTGACACCTGACGGGGACGGAACGGTCTCCACGCCGGCCCGCGACGGCCTCCGATACCGCGGCACCATGCAGGTCAGCGGGAGCGCGGGAGGCGGCCCCCTTCGCGCCATCAACATCATCGACGTGGAGACCTACCTCAAGGGAATGGGGGAAGTCCGCGATCCGGCGTGGCCTCCGGCCGGCTTACGGGCACAGGCGATCGCGGCCCGCACCTACGCCCTGAGGGCGATGGCCGCCAGCGGGGAGATCTGCGACACCCAGCGGTGCCAGGTCTACCTCGGAGCGACGGCCGAGTACCGGGCCATGTCCCGAGCTGTCGATGAGACGGCTGGCCAAGTGCTCACCTACCGAAGCGGCCTGGCATCAGCGGTGTACAGCGCGAATGCAGGTGGCATCAGCGCGACCAGGGAGGAAGGCTTTGGCCACACCGATGACGACTACCCCTACCTGCGCAGCGCCCCCTATCCGACCCAAGATCCCGCGCCGTGGAGCTCAACGGTCGCACTGGCCGACGTGGCGAGCAGGCTCCGCTATCGCGGCACCCTCGCTCGGCTCGCGGTGACCGGTCTCGGCCCCTCCGGTCGGGTGCTGGAGGTCACCCTTGAGGGCGACGCGGGAGCCCAATCCAGGACCGGGCTCGAGGTCGCTGATGCATTGCGCCTTCGCTCCACGCTCTTCACGGTGCGTTTGACCACCGCCGATGCCGCTCCACCACCTCCGACAGGCGAGTCCTTCATCCAGCTCGCGCCCGAGCGGGGGTTGGTCGATCCCGCCCTTGCCCACGAGCTGGCGGCCGCCCCGCCCGCCTCCGGTCCGACCCCCACCCCGACAGGCGGGACGGGCGGCCTCGCCCTGTGGGCTGCCGCGCTGGTGATCCTGACCGGTGCCGCCGTCGCGGCCGCGGCGCGCCAGCGCGTTAGCTCAGGCTGAGGCGTCAGCGGCGGCGCCCCACGCCGCTCCCATCGCCATCCGCTCCGCTGCCGGTGGATGGGTGTGGTTGAGTCGCTTCCACGCCGACGGGGTGAGCTCGGCCAGGTTGTCGGTGTGGAGGTCGCGCATCGCGGCAATGAACGTCTTTGCATCGCCCGTGATCTCGAGCGCGTAGAGATCGGCCTGGCGCTCGTGTGATCGCGACAGGTAGGCGGTGACCAGCCGGCTGAACCGTCCGACCACCCCGAACCCCAGCAAGAACACGGGCACCGCGGCCGGATCCCCGATGCTGTCAACGCCCGCGAAATCGAGCACGGTCGACGTCGTCAGCAGGGCCTGCAACACGGCGAGGTCGACAAGTTGCACGCCCGCCCCAACGGGAAGGACCCGCAGGATGTGACGCAGCTTCCAGTGGCCGATCTCGTGAGCCGTGATTGACACGATCTGCTCATGCGGCCGTTCGAGCATGGTGTCGAACAGCACCACCTTCCTCGTGCGACCAAGCCCCGCGACAAAGGCGTTGTCTCGGCGGGTTCGCTTGGAGGCGTCCTCGATCTCGATCTCGGAGATATCGGCACCGCACTTCGCGGCCACCGCGAGCAGGCGGTCGCGCAGGGCGTCGTCGTCGAGTGGCGTGAACTTGTTGAAGATGGGCAAGATCACCGCCGGCAACAGGAAGGCGAGCAGCACCGAGAAGCCGACCAACACGGCCCATACCCAAATCCACCAGCGCTCGGTGGTGCGGATCACCGCCCACAGGGGTATCAACAGCGCGCTGAGCAGCCCCAGAGTGACGGCGATGGCGCGGAACTGGTCGAGCACAAACGTTCGGGTCGTCGTGGTCGAAAAGCCCCACTCGCGGTCATACCGGAGCTGGCGCCACGCGTCGAGCGGCAAGCTCGTCACGACGTCGTAGACGCCAAGAAGCAACGCCATCACGGCCAGCCGGACCGGCCAGGGCCCGCCCACGCCATCCAGAATCGCCGGTGGGACACCGAACCCGATCAGCGCCAAGGTGAGAGCCGCCCGCACCCCGCCGCTCACGATCGTCCACTGGCGGATCGGGCCCTGGTAGCGCTGGGACCGGTCGATCTCCTCGCTGGAGAACCACGCTTCGGGCTCGGCCGGGAACCGCCGCCACGGTGAGATAGGCATAGGCGAGCAGGCTAGATGGCCCATTCGAGGCCCAACTGCCGCAAGGCAAAGCCCGCCGACTCTGGCACTCACTTGCGGAGAGTGCTAACGCGTGCTTTGCTGTTAGCAGTCAGAACCCGAGAGTGCTAACGCACGACCACGGAGGACCCCCTAGATGCCCAAGCTCATTTCCTTCGACGAAGAGGCGCGACGCGCGCTCGAGTCTGGGATGAACCAGCTCGCCGACGCCGTCCGCGTCACCCTCGGCCCCAAGGGCCGCAACGTCGTCCTCGACAAGAAGTGGGGCGCCCCCACGATCACCAACGATGGCGTGTCCATCGCCAAGGAGATCGACTTGGAGGATCCCTTCGAGAAGATCGGCGCCGAGCTGGTCAAGGAAGTTGCCAAGAAGACCGACGACGTTGCTGGTGACGGCACCACCACCGCCACCGTGCTGGCCTGGGCCATGGTCCGCGAGGGCCTGCGCAACGTGGCCGCTGGCGCCAACCCCATGTCGCTGAAGAAGGGCATCGAGGCCGCAGTCGAGGCTGCGGTGGCCGGTCTGCGCGACCTGTCGAAGGAGACCGAGACCAAGGAGCAGATCGCCCAGGTGGCGGCCATCTCCTCGGCCGACGTCGAGATCGGCCAGATGATCTCCGAGGCCATCGACAAGGTCGGCAAGGACGGCGTCATCACCGTCGAAGAGTCGCAGACCTTCGGCATGGACCTGGAGCTCGTTGAGGGCATGCGGTTCGACAAGGGCTACATCTCGCCCTACTTCGTCACCGACCCCGAGCGCATGGAGGCGTCGATCGAGGATCCGTACATCCTCCTCGTGGCATCCAAGATTTCTGCGCTGCGCGACCTGCTTCCGCTGCTCGAGAAGGTGCTGCAGTCGACCAAGCCGTTGGTCATCGTCGCCGAGGACGTCGACGGCGAGGCCCTGGCCACCATGGTCGTCAACAAGTTGCGCGGCTCGCTCAAGGTCGCCGCGGTGAAGGCTCCCGGCTTCGGCGAGCGCCGCAAGGCCATGCTGCAAGACATCGCCATCCTCACCGGTGGCCAGGTCATCTCCGAAGAGGTCGGCCTCAAGCTCGAGAACACCACGCTTGAGTCGCTGGGCAGCGCCCGCAAGGTCGTCATCACCAAGGACGAGACCACCATCGTCGAGGGCGCAGGCACCGAGGACGAGATCAAGGGCCGGATCAACCAGATCAAGACCGAGATCGAAAACACCGATTCCGACTACGACCGCGAGAAGCTCCAAGAGCGCCTGGCCAAGCTGTCCGGCGGCGTTGCCGTGATCAAGGTCGGCGCGGCCACCGAGGTCGAGCTCAAGGAGAAGAAGCATCGCATCGAGGACGCGGTCAGCACCACCAAGGCTGCCGTCGAAGAGGGCGTCGTCCCCGGCGGTGGCGTGGCCCTGCTCCGTGCACAGGCTCGCGTGCTCGACGTGGCCGAGAAGCTCTCCGGCGACGAGGCCACCGGTGCCCGCATCGTGGCCAAGGCCGTCGAGGAGCCGTTGAAGCAGATCGCGGTCAACGCCGGCCTCGAAGGTGGCGTCATCGTGGAGAAGGTCAAGGGCCTCGAAGGTGCCTTCGGACTCAACGCAGCCACTGGCGAGTACGAAGACCTCGTCGCCGCCGGCGTCATCGATGCGGCCAAGGTCACCCGCTCTGCCCTGCAGAACGCGGCGTCGATCGCGGCGCTGTTCCTCACCACCGAGGCAGTCATCGTCGACAAGCCCGAGGAGCACTCCGGCGGCATGCCCGGCGGGGGCATGGAGGACTTCTAGTCCTCCCACGTGAAGAGCGGACTTCTCGTCCTTCTCACGAAACATGACGCGAAACGAGGGGCGCCCCCGTGGGGGCGCCCCTCGTCGCGTTCCCACCCAGGAACCTATCCAGCCGAAGTTGCGGCTTGCCGCTGTTGCTTCTTGAACGCGGCCTCGAGCCGATCGAGCAACTGGGCCCGGTCGATCTCCTCTCGACGGCGATACGCCAAGTCGTCGTCGCTGGCCGAGATCATGGCGTCGACTCGCGTGATGAGCTGCTCGGCGTCGAACGGCTTGGTCAGGTAATCGCAGGCGCCCAACTCATAGCCGAGCTCGTGATCGCGCTCTTCGGTCTTGCAAGTGAGCAGCATGGCACGCACCCTCGGAAGCCAGCCCCGCTCGGTCATGTGGCGGAGAACGCCAAAGCCGTCGAGGCCCGGCATCATCACGTCCATCACCATGGCGTCCGGTAGCGCACCTTCGATGGCGAGCAGCGCACTGGCGCCATCGGTGGCTTGCCGCACGGTGTGACCGGCATCCTCCAACGCGACGGTGACGAGGAGCCGGATATCCGGGTCGTCTTCGACGACGAGTACGTCAGCCATGTCCACCCTTCGGCTCTTTGGCCGCCAGCTTTGAGCCTCGAACAGCGGAAACCCGAAGAAATGGCTATGGCCTAGTCATGACCCTGACTCGCGAATCGCGGCAATTGCGGTAAACACCCTGGTTTGAGCCGGGAAAATGCCCCGCGGCGCCGGTGACTGCCGGGGCCCTCTGTCGATCAGCCGCCGGCGACGGCCGGGATGATCGACACCGTGGAAGCGTCGTCAACCGGCGTCTCGAGGCCGCTCAGAAAGCGGATGTCCTCGTCGGCCACGAACACGTTGACAAACCGGCGCAGCTTGCCGTCTTCCCCGAAGATCCGCTCGGTGAATCCGGGATGGGCCGCGTCGAGCGCCTTGAGGGCCTCCCCCACCGTCGATCCGTCGGTCGACACTTCCCCGGCACCGCCGGTGAGCGTGCGCAACTGCGTTGGGATGCGAATGGTCGGCATCGGTGCTCCTAGTCGATCTCGATGGCGGCCTGGAAGGCGGCCAAGGTGGGCTGGATCGTGGCGGTGGGACCCGAGTGGGGTGCGACGGCATCGATGGTCTTGAGGCCGTTGCCGGTGACGTAGGCGACAACTCGCTCATCGGCTCGGACGACGCCCTCGGCGGCCAACTTCGCCAGGGTGGCGATGGTGACCCCGCCGGCGGTCTCGGCGAAGATCCCTTCGGTGCGGGCGAGCAGCCTGATGCCTTCGACGATCTCGTCATCGGTCACCGAACCAATGGCTCCCCCGGTACTGCGGACGATGTCGAGCGCGTAGAACCCGTCGGCCGGATCACCGATGGCGAGTGACTTGGCGATGGTCGACGGCTTCTGCGGACGGATGACGTCGGTTCCCTCAGCGAAGGCGGTGGCCACCGGCGAGCATCCTTGGGCTTGGGCGCCGGACACCCGCACGGCGGGAGCCTCGTCGAGCAAGCCCACCTCGTACAGTTCGGCGAAGCCTCTGTGGATCTTGGTGAGCTGGCTCCCAGAGGCGATCGGCACCACGACGTGATCCGGCGCCTGCCACCCGAGCTGCTCGGCCACCTCGAAGGCCAGGGTCTTCGACCCTTCCGCGTAATAGGTGCGGACGTTCACGTTGACGAAAGCCCAGGAAGGGTGCTCGCTGGTGAGCTCGGCGCACAGCCGATTGACTTCGTCATAGGTGCCGTCGACGGCCACCAAGGTGCCGCCATAGACACCCGTGGTGATGATCTTCGCCGGCTCGAGATCGCTCGGGATGAACACGATGGAGTGCATGCCCGCCCGAGCGGCGTGGGCGGCGACAGAGTTAGCCAAGTTGCCGGTCGACGCGCACGCCGCGACCTTGAAACCAAGCTCGCGGGCCTTGGTCAGCGCGACCGAGACGACGCGATCCTTGAATGACCCAGTCGGGTTCACCGTGTCGTTCTTGATCCACACCTCTCCGAGTCCGAGTTCAGCGGCGAGACGGTCGGCCCTGACCAGCGGCGTAAAGCCGGCACCAAGATTGACGGGGTTGGTTGGATCTGCTGGCAGGAGATCGGCGTAGCGCCAGATCGTGTTTGGACCAGCAGCGATGGACGACCGGGAGACCGAAGCCCTGATGGCGTCATAGTCATAGGCCACTTCGAGCGGTCCAAAGCAAAACTCACACACGTGAAGCGCCTCGACCGGATACGTGCGCGCGCATTCACGGCATCGGAGAGAATCGACAAACGGCACTGCTTCCTCCTCATCGTTTCGGGCATTGGCACCTGGTCGTTTCCGACTGGTTGCCGCGGCGTCACTGGGCCCGACCCCTCGACCGCTCTGGATGATTTGCAGTCCCTATCGTACGGGACCGCCGATGGTCTCGCACATCGGTTGTCAGGCGACCAAGAGTTTTGGGCGATCTGTGGTTCTGGGGGATCAGGCCTCGTCGGACGCGGCAGCGTCCACCGCACCAGCGCCGCTTGCAGCCGCGTCGGCGCCAGCACCGAGGACTTCGTCACCCTCCCCGGCCCCGACGCCCCCACCCAAGTCGCGCGAACCCGACGTCTCCCAGGGCAGGCCGAGCACGTTCACGTGCCACAGGTGGCCAACCACGATCTTGATCGTGGCTACGCCTGGAACCGCCAGCAGCAGGCCCATGAACCCGAACAGCGAGCCCCCGGCCAACAAGGCCAACATCACCGCCGCCGGGTGCACATGCACGACCCGTTGCATAACCGAAGGGGTGATCACGTGATTGTCGATCTGCTGCACAACCACCATCACCACGAGCACGCCAACAGCCTGAAGCGTTGACCCGGTCGTCAAGGCGATGGCGATGCCAGGGATCCCGCCAATCCAGGGCCCAATCAAGGGGATCAGGTTGAACAGCCCAGCCACCATCCCCACCAGGAACCAGAACTTCAGGCCGATCGCAGCCAGCCCGATGCTCGACATGACCCCGACCACGAGGGCAACCATCAGTTGACCGCGGAAGAAGCCACCGATGGCGCGGTTCAACCGGCCGGCGACGTGCATCGTCTCTGACCGAGCGCCCGCCGGGATGAGCGAGCGGGCCACCCGCCCCAGTCGCGGCGTGTCGACCAAGAGATAGAAGGCGATGATCGGAG
>JBPCMH010000478.1:0-6258 GCA_051002495.1 Acidimicrobiales bacterium | reverse complement strand
GAGGGCATGTACGGCTACTCGTTCGACAAGCCAGCCCGGCACATGCGTGAGTATCTGTCGATCCTGCTGCCACTGCTGCGGGAGGGCAAGACCGGCTTCCAAGGCGAGACCATGAAGGGCTTCGGCCAGTTGCACACGGGCGACACGCCGTCAACGCCGGTCGTGCTCGCCGGGCTCGGACCCATCATGTTGAACTTGGCCGGAGCGGTGGCCGACGGCACCGTCACCTGGATGACCGGCCCCAAGACGGTGGCCGACCACATCGCCCCGAGCATCGCTAAAGCCGCGGCCGATGCTGGGCGCGACGCGCCTCGGATCGTCGTCGCCCTGCCGACAGCCGTCACCGACGATCCCGCCGCGGCCAAGGAGAAGGCCGCCTCGGTGTTCTCCATCTACGGCCAGTTGCCTTCGTATCGGGCAATGCTCGACCGCGAAGGCGCCGCGGGCCCGGCCGACGTGGTGATCGCCGGCTCCGAGGCCGAGGTCAAGGGCCAGATCGAAGGCGTGTTGGAGGCTGGAGCAACCGAGTTCGTCGCCGTGCCCTTCGACGACGACGAGCGCACGCTCGACCTCGTCGCGTCGATGCTCTAGGCGCACCCTCGCCCACTCCCCCACTCCCCCACTCCCCCTGCTACGCCGCCGACTCCCCCCTGCGTTTGTGAAGGCTGACCGCCAAATGTGGCGGTCAGGCTTCACAAACGTCGGGCTCGGGGGTTACATGCCCGGCGGGCGGACGCCGCGTGCCCCTTCTGAGCGAGGGCCGGGGGCCTCACCAAACTCATAGGGCAACGGCTCGCGGCCGGGCTGGCACACCCAGCACTGACCGGTCTCTCCGCCGGTGATCGCTCCGGCCACTGCCGACGCGATCTCCGATGCAGCCATCAAGGGGAAGCCGGCGGCTTCGAGGCGCTGCTTGCCCTCGTCGCCGAGCAAGGGCGTGTCCACGATCCCGGGGTTGACCGCGTTGATGGTGATCGACTTGGCCAGCAGTTGGGGGGCCGCCGACCGCACCAAGCCGACCACGGCGTGCTTGGTCAGCGTGTAGATCGGGTCCGGAGCGAAGGCGATGATGCCGGCCAGCGAAGCCGTCGCCACGATCGCGCCGCCCCCTCGCCGTTCCATGGCAGGAATGGCTGCCCGCATGCCGTAAACGACTCCGTCGACGTTCGCGCCCATGATTCGTCGGTACTGGGTGTCGGTTAGCGATGACAGATCAGGGTTGCCGGTGGTGACACCCGCGTTCAGATAGATGATGTCGAGCCCACCCTCGGCCTGCTCGACATCGGCCATGACTTGGGCCCATGCCTCCGGATCGGAGACGTCGAGATGCACGAACCGACCGCCGTTCTCGGTGGCGGCCGTGTCGCCCGCTCCGTCGTTGAGGTCGGCCACCACGACGGTCGCTCCATCAGCGGCGAATCGCTCCACCGCAGCCAGACCAATGCCAGACGCTCCCCCAGTGACCAGCGCCACCTTGCCGTCGAATGCCCCCATGACTGCCCCCTCGTCGCTTGCTCTTTGAGGCAGTCAACCACAGCGACAGTTTGCGCCCGGGCGGGTGTGCCCTAGCGTCGGCGCCATGCGTGCCGCCACCATCGTCGACGGTCAGATCACGATTGCCGAGCATCCTGATCCCGAACCAGGCACCGGCGAACTGCTCATCCGGGTCAAGGCGGCCGGCCTCAATGGTGCAGACCTGTTGCAGCGCCGTGGGATGTACCCGCCGCCGCCCGGCTACCCGGCCGACATCCCCGGACTCGAGATCGCCGGCGAGGTGATCGGCGCGGGCCCCGGCGTCACCCGCTTCAAGGAGGGCGACCGCGTAATGGCCGTTGTCGGTGGAGCCGGACAGGCCGAGCTCGCGGTGGTCCACGAGCGGGCAGTCATGCCCGTCCCCGAGCGGATGCTGTGGGATGAAGCCGGCGGTTTCCCCGAGGTCTTCGTCACGGCCCACGATGCACTGTTCACCCAGGCCGAGTTGGCGATGGGTGACCGCGTTTGCATCCATGGCGCGGCCGGCGGTGTTGGCACCGCGGCCATTCAGATCGCCGCCACGGCAGGCGCGCTGGTGACGGCGACCGCCCGAGCCAGCGACCTACACGACCACCTACGCGACCTCGGCGCGCACGATGTTCTCGTTCCCGACGACTTCCCCGGCAGCGGCCCGTTCGACGTCATCCTCGAACTGATCGGCGCGGTGAACTTGGCGGCCAACCTCGAGGCGTTGGCCTTGGGCGGGCGCATCGCCACGATCGGGGTCGGCGCGGGCGCGACGGCCGAAATCAACCTGTTGGTGCTGATGCAGAAGCGGGCGCGCATCCACGGCTCAACGCTGCGCACCCGACCCCTAGAGCAGAAGGCCGCCGCGGCCAGGTTGGTCGAACAGCAAGTGCTTCCCGGGGTCGAGTCGGGCCGCATCAAGGTGCCCGTCCACCGAACGTTCCCGCTCAAGGACGCGGCGGGTGCCTACGACCTGTTCGCGGCTGGCGGCAAACTGGGCAAAATCGTTCTGACGATGGACTAAGCCAGCGGGTTCTCGATCTCGCTGGCCCGATCACTCGCCCACGCGATGGCCTGCGCCTGCAGGCGGAATCGGCGCAGTTCGATGAGCTCTCCGGCTCCGTCGGCCACAGCCACTTCCCAGCGCTTGCGGAATACCTGTGCAGCCGGGCGCAACCCACCCTTCTCTGCCAGCGTTGCTCTGACCGCGACGACCCATCCATCGCCCTCGGGGCTGACCGCGACTCGCAGCATCGGCCGATGATCCTCCGCCATTACGTCACGGCGAGTCGGTCGAGTCCGCTGTGGTGCTCATACGCTCAAGTGTAAACGCGTGAGTTACATGCTGGTCGTGCCAATTGCCCGATCCGGTTCAAACGTTGGCTGGAGGCGCACCAGGTGCATCTGCCGCAGCCCACGCCAGCACCATCGGCGGCAGCGACGTGGCCAGCATTTGGGCCAGCGTGTCGGCCGACGATGGCCGCCCCTCATCGAGCCATTCGAGGATCGCGCCGATGAGGTAGGACACCGCGGTCGCCGCCGCCCATCGATGGCTGGCGCCGAGATCGACCCCGGCTGAGGCCAACAGGGCCTCGGCCGCCCGGACGGCGCGCTGCCGAATCCCTTCTGCGTGCTCGGCAAACTGTGGCTCGCGCATGGCATGTCGCCACAGCAGCGTGAAGGCGGCGGGATCCTCGTCGGCCACCGAAACGAGAGCAGCCACGCTCGTGAGCCCCGGGCGGCCCTCCGTGTAGCGATCGCGGAACTGGTCGCGGAGCTGATCGGCCACTCGCTCGAGGACCGCGTCGTACAACGCCTCTTTCGACGGAAAGTGGCGGTACACGATCAGCTTGGTGATGCCGGACGCGGCGGCAGCGTCCTCCATCGACGTGGCGGCATAACCCTTGCTGGCGAACGCGGCAGCCGCGCCCCGCAGGATCGTCTCCCGCCGGGCCGCACGATCGAGCAGTTGCCTCGGCTGTGACACCATCGACCAAGGGTATACCCGTGCGTATACAGCGACGCCCCTCGCGTCAACCTCCGTTCGGCGTTTTGGCCTCAGGCGATTTGTATCCGGGGCGTTTTGGCAGATCCGGCCACCTCTGCCGACACTGGACCGGTGAGCACGACGAAGAGCTTTCGGCTGCTGTGCGCGGCAACCCTCTTCCACTTCCTCGCCATGGGCGTGTTCCTCTCCGCGCTCCCCCTCTTCGTGACCAACGGGCTGCACGGCAGCAAGGCCGTCGTCGGACTGGCTATCGGGGCATTCTCGATCACCTCGGTCGTGTCCCGTCCCTGGGTGGGCCGGCGGGTGGACCGGCTCGGGCGACGCTGGTTCCTGCGCGGCGCGCCCGCTCTGATCAGCCTTACCGCGGTCGCCCTCACTGCGGCGATGACGATCACCGCGGTCGTGGTGCTCCGCATGGTGCAGGGCCTCGCCGGATCGTCGTATTACACCGCAGCGGCCACGACAACAACCGACCTGTCGCCCGACCATCGTCGAGCCGACTACATCTCCCGCTTTTCGCTGTTTCTCTACGGCGGGTTCGCGGCGGGACCCGCGCTCGGCGAGGTGCTCATCGAGAGGTTCTCGTACAACGCGGCGTGGCTGACCGCGGCCGGCTTCGCGTTGGTCGCCGCGCTGATCGCCAGCCGCATCCCAGAAACCGTCCCGGCCGCTATCTCCGCCGACTCGACGAGGTCACGCCGGGTCTTCCACCCGGCTGCACTCGGCCCAGGTCTGGTGCTCCTGACTGTGGCGGTGGGCTACACATCGATCCAAGCCTTCACCCCGCTGTACGCGCGTTCGATCGGGATGAGTTCATCGGGCTATCTCTATGCCACGTTTGCGCTCACCATCCTCGCCGTGCGATTGGCGAGCGGCCGTATGGCGGACCGCTTCGGGCGAGTCCAGATCGCGCTCCCCGGACTCGTGCTCGGCGTCGCCGGCATGGGACTGCTGGCCGCGGTGCCGAGGCCGGCCGCGGCGTTCATCGGCATCGCCATGTTCGCGGCGTGCCATGCGCTCATCTTCCCCGCGCTGATGGCCCTGACCGTGGATCGGGTCACCGACGCCGAGCGAGGCGAGGTGCTCGGCTCCTTCACCGCATGCTTCGACGCGGGGGCCGCCCCAGGGGGCCTCCTCGTCGGGTATATCGCCGACCACGGGGGCTTTGGCTACGCCTGGGCGACGCCGGCGCTGTTCTGCGTCGCGGGGATCGTGGTGCTCCTGCTCGTGGCACGGACCGAGGGCGAACTCCCGCGCCGCAGCCGCGCCTCCGAGACACCACCGATGGAGCCAGCCGGCACCTGACCAGGGCGGGCCACCTACGATCACGCCATGCCCGACTCCCCCTGGCTTGGTGATGCCTGCTCCCTCGTCGACGCCTTCCGCAGCGGTGAACGCTCACCCGAAGAGGAGGCCAAGGCATGCTTGGCCGCCATCGAAGCCTCCGACCTGAACGCGTTCTCGTTCCTCGACGCGGAAGCAGCACTCGACGCGGCTCGCTCAGCTGATGTCTCGCTGCCGTTCGGTGGCGTGCCGATCGGCATCAAAGAGCTCGACAAGGTGAAGGGCTGGCCCGCGACGGAAGGCTCGGTCGCGCTGAAGGACAAGGTCGCGACGTATGACTCGACCAGCGTGGCCAGGCTGCGCGCGGCGGGCTCGGTGTTTCTGGGCATGACCACCTCGAGCGAGTTCGGCGGCGTGAACCTCACCCGCACGCGACTGAACGGCATCACCCACAACCCGTGGAACCCGGAGCGGACCCCCGGCGGGTCATCGGGCGGGGCCGCTTCCGCGGTGGCTGGCGGCCTCATCCCTATCGGCACCGGCGGCGACGGCGGGGGCTCGATTCGCATCCCGGCCGGATTCTGTGGCCTAGTCGGCCTCAAGCACACCTACGGCCGCACACCAAAGGGCCCCGGCATGTACATGGGCTCGATGACCGCCGTACCCGGGTGCCTCGCCCGCTCCGTCCGCGATGCGGCCCGGTGGCTTGACGTGACCAACGGCTACGACCCCCACGACCCCTACAGCCTCCCGAAGGAGGAGGGGTTCGAAGCCGGCATCGGCTCCGTTGCTGTTCGAGGTTTGAAGGTGGCGGTGGCCATCGACCTCGGTGGGAGCGCGGTGGTGCACCCCGACGTGGCTGCCACATTGGAAGCAGCGGCTGCCGCGCTGATCGCCGATGCGGGCCTCGTCCGGACCGACGTTTCCATCGCGCTGCCGTCCATGGACACGGCGTGGGCCCTGTCGGGCACGGCTGAGATTTTCTCCGACCTCGGCGATCGCTGGCCCGAATGCGCCGATCAACTCACGCCTCAGATCCGCTTCATCCTCGAGATCGCCGAGAAGATGTATGACATCAAGTCACGGGCCCAACTTGAGTCGCGCCGGTCTCAGTTCAACGACACCATGGCGGCAATCTTCGACCAGGTCGACCTCGTCATCTGTGCAACGAACCCCGATGTCGCCTTCTCCGCGGCGGGACCTTTGCCGACGCAGGTCGGCGAGCGGGATGTGCCGATCGGTAACAACGGGGCGCTCACGATTCCAGGCAACATTCACGGCAACCCGGGGGTGTCGATCCCCGTCGGCACCGTCGACGGGCTTCCGGTCGGCATGCAGATCATGACCCGCCACCGACGTGAGGACATCCTGATCGAGTTGGCGGCCATCGCCGAGCGCGAGCGCCCGTGGGCATTGGTTGCCCCCGGCGTCGCGGGCTGATCAGCCGGCGATGCCTGCGCTGGGGT
>JBPCMH010000477.1:0-4140 GCA_051002495.1 Acidimicrobiales bacterium | reverse complement strand
GTCCGGTCCCCAGCGCGTGAGCTTCGCTGAGAAGAAGCAGACGACTTCGGGACGCCAAATGACCTCTGGGGCGTCGCCGCTGAGGTGTCGGTTCAGTGCCTCAAGAACAAGCGTCGTCTTGCCTATGCCACCGTCCCCGTAGAGGTTGCAGGCACGACTCTCGATGTCATTGAGCCAGGCGGACAGATCTGCGAGTTGGGCCGAGCGGCCTTCGAAGGTGTCCGTTTGGCGCCCAGGCAGGAGCACCATCGGCTTCCAGAGCTCGTCGCCCAACCTCACAGACTCCTGGCGAAACCGGTTCGTCGCCTCCTGGATCAGCCGCACGAGCCCCGAATCCTCGACATCGAGGGTCACCTCGGGTGAGTGCGAGGGGTCGAGCACTTGTCCTCGCAACTGCCGCAGCTGCCCTCGCTGTCGGATCTCGCGAACAACGATCGGACGGCACGCTTCGACCCGAACGGTTGGAACATCGATGTCCGTGGCTCGTCCATGCGCCTCGAGCCGAAGCACGGTCCTCCCGCTGCTCGAGCAAGTCGGCAAGAGTGGAGCGAGGCCGCGGACGAGGTCCTCCGCTAGCTGCGGGAGCCAGTTCAACGCCTCCTCCCGGACGTCGGCAGCGACAACGCCGTGACCGATGCGATTGTTGCGGTACTGGCACCACTCCGAGACGCGGTCGCGGAGCGACCGGCGCGCATTGGACGGCGTGAACCAACTGGACGTGATGTCAACGCCCGCTTCACGCAGGAGGGGCGCGGCAATACTTATCAGCCGTTCCGTGTCTCCATCGTTCGGGCGCAGCAGTTGTCGAGCCACAGCAGGCAGATCGGTACTGGAGACCTCCTCAGCACCGTGGTCCAGCACCTCGATCGCAGTGAACGCCGCCACCTGAAGAACCGCGCGAACGGCACTGTTGAGACAGTCGTGCTGCGCGCTCCGCTCAGCTAGGAACCGCGCCTCCGAGACGACAGCCAGCAACTGCGCCTCCAGTCCGTCAGTCCTGTGCTCGGGCTCGCTCATCCCCCTCCTCCGCAGAAGCCCAACGTACCGCCCACGTCAGAGCCTCGGGTCGACGGGTTCGCTCTCGAGCGCGAGGACACCGAAGACGCATTCGTGCACGCGGTGGAGGGGTTCTGCAGCTACGAACCGCTCGAGCGCTTCGATGCCGAGGGCGAACTCGCGCAGTGCGAGGGAGCGCTTGTGGCCTAGGCCCCGGGACCGGAGGCGGGTGAGGTTGGCTTCCGCGGTGTACTCGGGGCCGTAGATGATTCGGAGGTACTCGGCGCCGCGGCACTTGATGCCGGGCTGGGTGAGGCCCTTGGGGCCGCGGTGCACGACGTCGATCGGCTTGACGACCATGCCTTCGCCGCCGCGTCCAGTCATCTCCTCCCACCACGCAGTTGCGGCCGCTTCGCTGTCGGCGTCCTGGATGTCGACGGTGATGGTGGCGGTGGCGCGAAAGGTCGAGGGGTCAGTCTCGGCGAGGCGGGTGAGGACGTCGAGGTGCCAGACGTGCTCGGTGAGGGCATGAACCTTCCCCTCTCCGGCCAGGATCTGGAACGGCGCCAGGCGGAGGTCGTCGATGGAGTCGACCGGCCAGCAGTAGTGGCGGTAGGCGTTGACGTAGCGCTCGGCCATGTCGCGCCGCTCGGCGGCGTCGGCCGCTAGGTCTGTGACTTCGGCGCCGCGTGCGAGCGCGGCGTCGAGCACGGCGGACTCATCGCGCAGTGTCGCCGTGGCGGCGGCGCCGACCGATGCGTACTGGCGTCGGAGCAGCTCCTCAGCTTTGGCCGACCACGGGAGGAGCTCGGCGTCAAGGACGACCCAGTCCGTATCCAGGGAGGCCCAGAGGTCGATGGCGCTCAGCCCTGCTCGGACCTTGGCGAGCAGGTCGATCTCTTGTGTTGCGTCGATGAGGAACGGCCGGCCGGTGCGGGTCACGATCGTGCCGGCGGCGGCGTTGTCGGCGATGCCGAACCGGCGCGCAGCAACCTCGCCATCGCGGCAGACCACGACGACGGCACGCGAGCCCATGTGCTTCTCCTCGCACACGACTCGGGTGACCCCGTCGCGGCGGAACGCGGCGAACGCTTCGGCGGGGTGCTCGAGCAGCCCCCGCTTCGTAGTGGTCGCGGTGGGTGCCATTGTGGGAGGGAGGTAGACGAGCCATCGCGGGTCGGCGGCGAAGCGGCTCATGACCTCGAGCGCGGCGATGGCGTTTTCCTCGCGGATCGTCACCGTCTGGTTGAGACGGGTAGTGACGATGCGCTTGCCCATGACGTCGTCGAGGTCGAGGTCAGTGGACTCACGGGTGGCGTCGATGACCTCCGGCGCAACGAGCGGCCGCGCCGGTTCCCAGTACGTCCGAGCGGCGGGCACCGAGACCAGGTCCCGTTCGGGGTAGCGCAGCGCGGTGAGCGAACCACCAAAGACGCACCCGGTGTCGATACAGATCGTGCGGTTGAGCCACGTCGGCTCGGGGATCGGGGTGTGGCCGTAGATGACCATGGCGTCGCCGCGGTAATCCTCCGCCCACGGGTAACGCACCGGCAGTCCGTATTCGTCGGTCTCGCCGGTGGTGTCGCCGTAGAGCGCGAAGGAACGGACCCCTCCCGAGGCGCGGCCTTGCATGTCGGCGCGCAGGCCGGCGTGGGCGATGACGAGCTTGCCGTCGTCGAGGACGAGGTGACTGACGAGGCCGTCGATGAACTCGATGACCTGCTCGGTGAACTCGGGCGGCTCCTCGGCGAGCTGGGCGAGGGACTCCGCCAAGCCGTGGCTGACCATGACGTTGCGACCCTGGAGGGCTCGTTGGAGCTTGGCCTCGTGGTTGCCAGGGATGCACAGAGCGTCGCCGTCGGCGACCATGCCCATGACGAGTCGCAGCACAGCCGGTGTCGCAGGGCCTCGGTCGACGAGGTCGCCGACGAAGAACGCTCGACGGCCGCCAGGGTGGTGCGCGCCGGTGCCGTCCGATGCGAGGTCGTAGCCGAGCGTTGTGAGGAGTGCGGCGAGCTCGTCGAAGCACCCGTTGATGTCGCCGATGACATCGAAGGGGCCGTGGTCGCTTCGACGGTCGTTCCAGAGGGGCTGGCGCTCGATCGTTGCCGCGTCGATCTCACCGACGCCGTCGAGGGTGAAGACCTTCTGGAAGCCCTCCCGTCGTAGGCCCTTCATCGAGCGGCGGAGCTGGTCGCGCTGGTTGCGCAGCACGTGACTGCCGAAATCACGGTCCGCGCGTGTCGCGTTCCGCTGGATACAGACGGCTTCGGGGACGTCGAGGACTACGGCGACGGAGAGGGTGTGGTGCTGCTTGGCGAGCGCGATGAGCGACTTGCGGGCTTCGGGCTGCACGTTGGTGGCGTCAACCACCGTGAGCTTGCCGGCCTCGAGGCGCTTGGCCACGATGAAGTGGAGGACCTCGAAGGCGGCGTTGGTGGCGCTCTGGTCGTTCTCGTCGTCCGAGACGAGCCCGCGGCAGAAGTCCGACGAGATGACCTCGGTCGGCAAGAAGTGGCGGGCAGCGAAGCTCGACTTCCCCGATCCGGACACGCCGACGAGCACGACGAGGGAGATCTCGGGGATGGCGACCCTCATCGGTGGAACACCGCCAGCTGCGTCGGTGCGCCAAGCTGCGAGTCCTCGGGTCCGATGCCCGAGAGCTCGACGGAGTAGCCGTGACGGGCGCCGACGCCAGCGGCCCAGTCGGCGAACTCGGCGCGGGTCCACGCGAAGCGGTGGTCGCGGTGGCGCAGCGCGCCGACGGGCAGGGTCTCGAAGAGCACGTTGTACTCGACGTTGGGTGTCGTGACGATCACGGCCGCCGGGCGCGCGTAGGCGAAGAGCGCTCGTTCGAAGGCACCGAGCCGGGGCGGGTCGAGATGTTCGATAACCTCGATCACCGTGGCGACGTCAAAGCCCTGAAGGCGCCGATCCCGATAGGTGAGAGCGCCCTGCGCCAACTCGATTCGCTCGCGCTGACGAGGAGCCATCGTGTCGAGGTGCAAACGGCGAGCGGCACTCTCGAGCGTGCGGTACGACACATCGATCCCGAGGACCTTTTCGGCCTTCGTGTCGCGCAGGATGCGCGGAAGGAGCTTGCCCTCGCCACAACCCAGATCGACAATGCGCTGAGCGCCGAGC
>JBPCMH010000476.1:0-4894 GCA_051002495.1 Acidimicrobiales bacterium | reverse complement strand
GCTCGGCTCGGCGCACCACCTGACCGAACGATCGCCGGACCGCCCTCGGGACGCACATCCGGTGAGGCAGGTCGAGCCAGACGAGGGTGTCTGCGCTCGGCTACACGATCGGGACGCCGGCCTCCGCAACGTAGAAGCCCTTAATTACCCAGGCGTCGGTGGCCGATGCGGACCCGCACCGCGAGTGCTGCTGGGCGCCTCCTCTGGGGCATCCCCGATGGCGGTTCTGCGAGGGTGTCGGTGTGAGGGAGATCTGGGTCGAGAGGCGGAAGTGGCCGGCGTCGCCGCACTACGGGCATGCGGGCTGGGTGCTCGGGGAGGACGACCACGGCCTCTGGCTCGAGCTTCGCGTCGGCGCGCCGGTGTACCGAGGTGATGAGCTCCTGTTCCGAGGCACCAGCGGTGGTCTGATGCTGGTGCCGCCGGCCGATGGCTGGCTCGCCTGGTTCCCGGAGTTCGGAGACTTCGAGCTCTACGTCGACATCGTCTCCGGTACGACACGCACAGAGTCATCCGTGACGATGGTGGACCTCGACCTGGACGTGATCCGACGAAGGGACGGCACCGTCGAGCTGCTCGACGTCGATGAGTTCGAGCGCCACCAGGTCGAGCTCAGCTATCCGACCCCGCTGATCGAGCATGCCGAGCGTGTTGCGCAGCACGTGCTCGAAGCTGTCCGTGCCGGCGCGGAGCCGTTCGCGGGTTCGGCAGCTAGGAAGTGGATGACGCGGCGCAGCTGCTGACCGGGACGCAGTTGCCGGCCGGCGCCACGTCCGACCCCGCCCGCATCGGGAGGCATTGACCCCGAGGCGAGCACCAGTACCGCCGAGACCGTTCGGTCGATCGGGCAGAACACCGACCGGCGCGATCAGCGCATCTTCGTGGCACGAAGGTCCGGAGCGGAATCTCGCGTCCCGTAGGGGCGCTGGCGCAGACGTGCAGGTCCAAGGCTGGCGCATGCTCGCGCTGGGAACGGCCGTCGCCACCGGTGCCGCGCTCGCCTTCGCTCCGCTCGTCTCCACCTCCTCCTGCTCGACGACGTCCACGGGGAGCTCCTCGTGTAGGTCGAGCCGGGCGTCCCTTCTCGTTCACGAGGGTGCGTCGGTGCTCGTCGTCTTGGTCCTCCCGGCACTGATTGCCTTGGTTCCCGTCGTCGCTCGCACGCGGCGCTCGACGTTCGTGTCGGCCGCGTCGCTGACCCTCGTCACCGTGCTGGGCTTGGCTTCGATCGGGATCTTCCTCATCCCGACGGTCGCCTTGACGTGGGGAGCGGTAGGCGCCTCGAGGCGGTCCGACGTCAGCCAGCAGAGATCGCTTGCTCGGTGAGCCTGTCGCCCGACAGCTCAGACAGCTGCGCTGTCACCGCTCGGTTCGCTGAGATGGGCCCGGGACCGCACGAGCTCCACGACGGTGGCCACATCCACCGGCGCACTGGTGTCGACCTTGAGCAACGGCCACGGCCCCGCCACCGGCTCAGCGACCTCGTCGTTCCACAGCTCGTCCCTCGTCCGCTCGTGATCGAAGTGGCCGGCGTGCCGCGAGCCGGCGCGACGGCAGTACCTCTCCCACGCCAGGTCAGCCGTACAGCGACAGAACACCTCGACCACCTGGCCCGGCAGCTTCGCGAGCTCCGCCCCAGCGACGCTCCGGTAGAAGTTGCTCTCGATCACCGCTCCGATCGGTGACTCCCGGGCGACGGCCAACATCGCCACCACGGATGCCCGACCGATCTTCCTCGATCCCTCGACGTCGGGCACGTTCAGGACCGACATGATCGCGTCCTTGATGGTGTCCTTTGCGATCAATGGCAGGCCGAGCGCCGCGGCGACCTGCGGTGCGAGGGTGGACTTTCCGCTCGCGGGCGGCCCGGACACGATGACGAAGAGTGGCTCGCAAGCCGCTGACATCACCGTGAAGGGTAGAGCTCCTTCACACTTGGTCGTCGCTCCGTTCATCCGACGAGACAAGCGCCCGCAGGACTGAGCGGCGCGTCGTGTGCGTGACCCGTCTCGGAGCCGGCGGAGAGGTGACGCGACCCGGACGGCCCGTGATCGTTGCCTTCGAACAGCCGCCACGATCATCCCGTGCGTTCGGCTACGAAGACGTACTCACAGCCAGGGCGATCGGGGGCGTCGCGAACATCTCGGACCCTGAAGCTGGCCCGCTCGAGCGAGCGCTCCACCTCCTCCCGGGTTCTGAAGCGGAGCGTGGAGGTGGACGTCAGGACGGTGCCGTCGGCGTGGAAGACGATGGTCCCTCGGAAGGTGACGAGTGGGAGAGAGACGTCGACGACCTCGTTCCAGGTTTCGACCAGTCCTACGTCTTGGATCTCGACGCGCTCGAAGGATCGCTCTCGATCCCACTCCTCCCATGCCCGCCGGTCGGGTCGTCTGGTCTCGAAGACCAAGCTGCCGCCGGGACCCAGAGCGCCGCAAGCGGCAGCGAGGGTCCGCTCCCACTCCTCGTCCTCCAGGAACACCTGAGCCACGTTCCCGGTCATCGTCGCGAGGTCAACCTGCATTGGCGGGAGGTCGGTCGCCACCCCGTGGATCCAACGCACCCGGCCGGCGCCCGGCTTCGCTTGGGCGACCTCGAGCATGGCGCCAGCAGGGTCAACGCCGGTGACGTCACAGCCTGCATCACTGAGCAGGCAGGCGAACACACCGGTACCGCACCCGATGTCCAACACCGACTGGGCGCCGAGCTCCCCGGCGATCGCAACGTAGGCCGCAAGGTCACTGCGGTCCGAGTCCAGCGCGTCATAGACCGCAGCCAGTCGCGGCTCCTCGAACACGTTGTCAGCCATGCTCGCAGCCTTCCACGCCGACGAGCTGGGTCTTCTGCCGTCGCCACGGCCGTGCCAGCCACCGGAGGAACCGCTGGCGTGGACGTCCGTCTGGCCGCGCGACAGCGCCACCAACAGCAACAGCTCAGCATCGGAGTGATGCACGTGCTGCCTCCAGAGAAGGCGTCCTCATCAGCGCGGCGCGAGCACTCACCGTTCGCCCTCACCCCTGCGCAGCAGCTGCGGGATGTGTCGCTCGGCGGCTAAGCGCGTGGGTGAGACTGCGTTCGTGGGGCGTCGTGAGGAGGTTCTCGAGGCGGCGTCGCGCCACTTCGGGGAGCTGCGCGTCGTTGCCGACCGGTCGTGGAGCCTCGGTCTCGCTGTCGTCGTCGACGTCGTCTTGGCGGATGGATCGGTCCTCGTGTTGAAGGGCCACGAGGAGCAGCGCCGGTTCGACCTCGAGGTGGAGGCGTACGAGCAGGTCGCTCCCGCGATCTCGGATCGTGTGCCGTCCCTCGTCTGGGCCGACGCCGAGGCCCGGGCGATCGCCATGACGAGGCTGCGTGGGAGGTCGCTCGTCGATCCTCGACGTGGACCAGGCCGCAGAGCAGGCGCTGTTCCGCGATGCGGGCGGCGTGTTGCGTCGACTCCACGATGCCCTGCCGGAGTGCGATCTGCCTGGCTGGGCTGAGACCAAGGTCGAGCGCCTGGAGCGGTGGGTGGCACGGGCGCCAGAAGGGCTCCTGGAGCCTGGAGATGTCGCGTTCGCCCGGTCGATGATTCGTGAGCTGCCCGAGCTGCCCGCGCCGTGCGGGGTGCCGTGTCACGGCGACTGGCAGCCTCGGAACTGGCTCGTCACCGCTGAGGGGAGCGTGCTCACCTTCGACTTCGAGCGGACGGCGATCAACTGGTGGTGCCACGACATCCTCCGCATGTGGTGGCGAGAGTGGACCGACCGAGCTGACCTCGCCGAGGCACACCTCGAGGGCTACGGGCGCCGTCCCGACGACGACGAGCGCGCCATGATCACCGCCGTCTCTGCCGCCGAGCACATCACCCAGATCGTCTGGGCGACAGAGCACGGGGACACGTCCTTCGCCGACGCCGGACGACAGAACCTCGCCGTCATGCGCAGAGCCAGCTGAGCGCGCGTCCTTCGCGACTCGGCCACGGCCCCCGACGTGCGCAGCGAACGCTTACGGATGAGGCCCCCTCGCAAGCTCATACGGCGCATCTGGTACCTCGACTCGCTCCGGCGCCCGCATCTTCTGGGCGCCGGCGGTCTTAGGGCAGGCTGGTGTCCGTGGCTGCGGGGGACGAACGCGAGCGCCTGGCCGCCACGTTTGATCGGGCGGCGGACCGGTATCAGCGGGCGCGGCCGGAGTACCCAGCTGAGCTCTACGACCACCTTCTCCTGATCACCGAGCTGTCGCCGCCGGCCCGCCTCTTGGAGATCGGCTGCGCGACGGGCAAGGCGACCCTGCCACTCGCGAGGCGTGGCTTCCACATCACGTGCCTCGAGCCGGGCGCGGCGCTGGCGGCCGAAGCGAGGGCGAACCTGGCGGCCTTCGCAGTCGACGTGGTCGAGGAGCGATTCGAGAGCTGGTTCACACCGCATGACCAGTTCGCGATGGTCTTCGCCGCAACGGCTTGGCACTGGCTCGACCCGGCTGTCCGGTACCGCAGGGCAGCCGACGTGTTGGCGCCGGGCGGCTACCTGGCCTTCTGGGGCGCGAGCCACGTCATCCCCTGCGGCGGCGATCCGTTCTTCGAGGAGCTGCAGGAGGTGTACGACGAGATCGGCGAGCCCCTCCCCTCCGACGCGACACTGCCGCGGCCTCAGGAGCTTGCGGTCGATCGCGACGACCTCGAAGCGAGCGGGCTCTTCGAGATGATCGACGTCAGGCAGTACGACTGGGAGACCATCCACGACGCGGAGGGATACATCGATCTGCTGAACACGTTCTCCGGCCACATCTCGATGGAGGGCTGGCAGCGGGACCGTCTGTACGGCGAGATCCGCCGACGCCTGGCGGAACGACCAGACGGTCGCCTTCGGCGGCACTGGGGTGCCGTGCTCCACGTGGCCCGTCGACGTGCCGGTCACTG
>JBPCMH010000475.1:0-4016 GCA_051002495.1 Acidimicrobiales bacterium | reverse complement strand
CTGTGAGTGGAAGGGGATGGCCCACTACTTCTCGGTGCGAGGCGGGTTCATGGTCGAGGTCAGGGCCGCCTGGCACTACCCCGACCCCGTTGCTGGCTTCGAAGCCCTGGCCGAGCACGTCGCCTTCTACCCCGGACGGATGGAACGCTGCACCGTCGCCGGCGAAGTCGTCGAACCCCAGCCGGGAGAGTTCTACGGCGGATGGGTTACCTCATGGATCCGCGGCCCGTTCAAGGGCGAACCAGGCACCGAAGGCTGGTAGGCCCGGCCCTCCTCCCACTCGGGCAGCCTGTTAGGCGTACTCAATCGGGCAGCCTGTTCCCGGCCGATGCCGTCCCGGTGGTCGACGTCGGCTGCCGACTCCTCTGCTCAGCGCGCTGTCTACTCGCTGATTGTCAGGGCCTGATTGAGGTTGCCGGAACGGAAGCCCTCAAGGTCGAGCGTCACGTACCGGTAGCCCGCCGCCTTCACCGCGGCAACGATCTCCGCCCTGGCAGCAAAGGCGTGATCGAGTTCGGCGAGATCGACCTCGATGCGGGCGGTGTCGTCGTAGTGACGCACCCGGAACTGACGGAACCCCATCTTGCGAAGAGCGGATTCCGCCTTGGCCACCTCGCTCAGCACGGTGAGCGTGACCGGCGTGCCATAGGGCACCCGCGACGCCAAACACGCGGCCGCCGGCTTGTCGTGCGTGCGCAGCCCGAGCGCCGCCGATGCCGCCCGCACGTCGGCTTTGGTGAACCCGGCCTCAACCAGTGGGAACCGGGCGCCGGCCTCTGCCGCGGCTCGCTGGCCGGGGCGATGGTCGCCGAGGTCGTCGAGGTTCACGCCCAGCACAACCGTCGCGTCTTCCTGCTCAGCGACCGGCCCGGCCACGTCCATCAGCGCGGTCTTGCAATGGAAGCAACGGTCGCCGTCATTCAGGCGATAGGCGGCCCGTTCCATCTCGTCAGTGGCGACCGGAGTCCAGCGCAGACTCCACTCCTTCGCCAGCTGTGCGCAGTCGTCGGCTTCCTCGGGGGCGAGCGACGGCGAGATGGCCGTGACGGCATGGGCTCGCTCCGGCCCGAGGGTGCCGTTGGCCACGAAAGCGAGGAAGGCGGAGTCGGCGCCGCCGGAGAAGGCCACCACCACCCGGTCGAGGTCGCGCAACACGACCCGCAGCCGCTCCAGCGCGGCTTCGATGTCGCCGCCTTGGTCATCGGGACCGATGGCGGTCTCGTCATGGCGATCGCTGTCGGCCCCGCCCTTCGACTGTTTCGTCACGCCACCGATCCTGCCACCTCACCTGTTCCGGGGAGGATTTCAGCCGTGCCGGCGTCGATCGACCGGACTGTCTGCCGCAGCAGACGACCAGCCTCCTCGATCAGCGCCAGCGCTTCCGATGCCATGACCACGTGCTCGCAGGGGGGTGTGAGACAAATCGCGAGGGGTTGAGCGCGGCACGGAAAACAATTCCATCGCGGCGCCTGGCGGCGCTATCGCTTCGATGCTCGCCCGAACCCGATGCGACGCTTGCCAGCGTCGAACTTGACCAGTTTGACCCGCACGGAGTCCCCCGGAGAAAAGTCGGACGGTTAGCCCTCGAGCTCGGACACATGGAGGAGACCTTCGACACCCGGCTCAACAGTCACAAACACGCCGAAGGTCGTCGTGGACGCGACCGTCCCCTCCACGTCGGCGTCGATGGGCGTGTTGGTGATGAAGTCGTTGAACGCCGCCCCTGCGTTGCGCACGGACTCGCTCGCGTAGCGATCGAAGACCGTCTGTTTCGAGAGGCCCATCGCGAGACCGATCTCCTGCCACGTGTGCCCGGCGAGCTTCGTCCGGTTCTCCGGACGCTGTCAAGAGTCCCGGATCATTCTCCGAGACAGAAGGGGTGGCCGACCACTTCGATGCGGATGCGCTTGTTGCCCTTGCCCTTCGACTCGGTCTTCAGCACCTTGATCCGCCCGACCTCGGACGTCGAGCGCACGTGCGTGCCGCCGTCGGCCTGCTTGTCGAGCCCGACGATGTCGACGACCCGAATCTCGGTCACCGACTCGGGAATCATGTTCACCTTCGTGCGGATCAGATCGGCGTCGGCTACCGCTTCACCTCGCGCCAGGAACGACACCTCGATCGGATAGTCAGCCTCGAGCGCCCGGTTCACCGCGTCCTCGATGGTCTGACCAAACCCCTCTGGCAAGGGATCGAACTCAAAATCCATGCGGGCCGACAGCGGCTCCATGTTGCCGCCGGTGACCGCCTTGCCGTGGTCGTGCCATATCACGCCGCACAGGACGTGTAGCGCGGTGTGGGTCCGCATCAACGCATGCCGCCGATCCCAGTCGATCTGGCCGGCAACGACCTGACCAATGTTCGGGACAGGCCCGGCCCCGCCCAGCGCGTGCCACACGATCTCGCCTTCTTTCCGCACATCCACCACCGCGACGCCATCCAGCGTGCCCGTGTCGTGCGGTTGACCACCGCCCGTGGGATAGAAGAGCGTCTGGTCGAGCGCCACGCGTCGACCGTCGTCGTCGAGCGCAACGACAGTCGCTTCGAATTCGCGGGCATAGGCGTCGCGCAGGTACAGGAGGTCAGTGGCCACACCTCATTCTGTCGCGAGCCAGGCGGACGGTGCCGCCGCGGAGCGGTCGAACAGCATGAAGGGTGGCCAGCCCGGACTGGTCACTCTTCGTCGCGAGCCGAACGCGGTGAGCGCTACGCGCAATCACGCGCGGCGCGACCCCGTGACTTTGGACCTACACTCCGCAGCCGAACCCAGGACCCCCAGGAGGCCCACCGTGGTACGAAAGAAAACCGGATTGCTGCGACTGCTCGCAATCTCCGCCGCCCTGCTCATTATCACCGCAGCCTGCGGCAGCAGCGACGACAAGAAGGACGACAGCGCGACCGGTGGCACCAAGTCAGGCACCGGCGTCCAATGCGACGGCGATCTCGCCATCGGCTTCTTCGGAGCGCTCACCGGCGACAACGCCAACCTCGGTGTGAACATCAGCCAGGGCGCCGAGTTGGCCATCAAACAATGGAACGCCGAGAACCCCGACTGCGAGATCGGCTACGAGAAGCTCGATTCGCAGGGCAGTCCCGATCAGGCCCCCGCGCTGGCCCAGAAGGCAGTGCAGGACAAGAAGATTGTCGCCCTCGTCGGTCCGGCGTTCTCTGGTGAGTCCAAGGTCGCCAACCCGATCTTCGATGAGGCCGGTCTCCCGATCGTGACCCCGTCGGCCACCAACCCAGCGTTGGCGGACAACAAGTGGAAGATCTTCCACCGCGCGGTCGGCAACGACAACAGCCAGGGTCCAGCCGCTGCCAACTACATGGCCAGCGAGCTCAACGTGAAGAAGGCTGCCGTCATCGACGACGCCAGCGAGTACGGCAAGGGCATCGCCGATCTCGTCCGCACCGATCTGAAGTCGGCCAAGGTTGACGTCGCCGTCAGCGAGGCCATTGATCCGAAGGCCCAGGACTACAGCTCCACGGTCACCAAGATCAAGGGCGCCAACGTCGACGCCATCTTCTACGGCGGCTATTACGCCGAGGCCGGGCGGCTCGTCAAGCAGCTCCGTGACGCCAGCGTGAAGGCGACGCTGGTCACGCCTGACGGCGTGCTCGATCCCGGCTTCATCGAGGCGGCCGGCGCCACCTCGGCTGAGGGCACCATCATCACCTGCCCGTGCGCCCCGCTCGACAACATCGCCGGTGGCCAGGAGTTCAAGGACGCCTACAAGAAGGCGTTCAACGAAGACGCCGGCACCTACTCGGCTGAGGCGTTTGACTCCGCCAACGCCATCCTGGAGGCGATCCGCGCCGGGAACACCACCCGAGCAACGATCAACACCTACCTCACTGACACGCTGGACTTCCAGGGCATCACCAAGAAGCTCAACTTCGACGAGAAGGGTGAGATCGCCGAAGTCACCGTCTACGCCTACAAGGTGCAGGGCGGCGAAATCGTGCCGGTTGGTCCCGCCAAGGGCGGATCACACCACGACACGACCGTGCTGAGG
>JBPCMH010000474.1:0-8656 GCA_051002495.1 Acidimicrobiales bacterium | reverse complement strand
GGCCTGGGGCAGGAAGGAGAAGATGCCACCGCCGTTGTTGTCGACCACGACGAGAACACAGTTCGCCTCGCGGCGCGTCGCATTCAGCAAGCCACCGACGTCGTGCAGGAAGGCCAAGTCGCCCAGCAGCGCGACGACCGGCGACCCGCCGCCGACAGCCACCCCCAGCGCGGTGGAGGTGACGCCGTCGATGCCGTTCGCGCCCCGATTAGCGTGCACTCGGTGCGTCGAAGCGGGATGCCCGAACCACTCGAGGTCACGGACCGGCATCGAGGACGATGCGAAGAGAACGACATCGGCCGGCAATGCCTCGGTGAGCAGCCGTGCCACTGCCGGCTCGGTGATCTCCGGCTCCGCCTTCAGCGTCGATGCGATGGCCGACTGGGCTGCCGCCTCGGCGGCGATCCACGAGCGCAACCAATCGGCTGGAGCGGCCACGACGATGTCGGCGAGGTCTGCGGTGAGCTTGGTCGGATCGCCGTGCACCACGAGGGTCGACTGATGCTCAGGATCAGGCCATCTCCCGTAGGGATCGATGACGATCTGGTCGGCGTCGACTGCAGCCAACCACCCGGAGAGCACTTTGGACGCTGGCGGTTCTCCCACCCGCAGCACAACGTCGACCGGACCCGGATCGAACCCGGACCGCAGCACTGAGTCGAACGCCGCAATCGACTGTGGCCAACCTCTGGCCTGGCTCCGGGCATCGGCCATAACCGGCCACTCGAGTGCCTCGGCCAGATGGCGGAGGCCGTGTCTTCCCGACCGTCTGCCGGCCACGATGACCCCGCGCCGACCCGACAACTCGACGGCCAACTCCGCCCGAGCCCCGCTAGGCGGCCGCTCCGCACGGTGCCATGGCCGTCCGTCCGTGCGTCCCAAAGGAACAGGACCTGGTTCGGCCACGAGGGGGTCGGTGAACCCCAGGTTCAGGTGGACCGGCCCCGGCCCGTGACCATTGGCCACGGCCTCGGCAAAGGCGCGACCGGCCACAGACCGCCAAACCGCCGGAGGAATCGACGACACCGTTCCCGGCGACCACGACCAACGCGTCGAGGCGCCGTACAGACCGTCCTGGTCGATCGTCTGCGGCGCCGAGACTCCGCGCAGTTCGGGCGGCCGATCGGCCGTGCAGACAATCAGCGGCACCTGGGCCTGATGAGCCTCGACAACGGCGGCATGAAACTCGGCGGCAGCAGTACCACTCGTGCACAACAGAACCGCGGGCCGCCCGGTGGCGAGACCGATGCCGACCGCGAAGAACGCGGCAGAGCGCTCGTCGAGGTGGACGTGCATCTTGACCGTCGAGGCCGCGGCGATAGCAAGGGCCATCGGCGTCGACCGCGACCCCGGCGCCACGACTGCGTGCTGCACGCCGCACCGGACCCACTCATCCACGAGTGTCGCCGCAAACGCGGCCTGCAGAGTGCCGTCACCTACGCTCATCGCTGTGCTCCACATCGAGGTCCGCGGGCGGGGATCCAGGGTCGTTCTTGTCCACGGCTTCACCCAGACCGGCGGCTCGTGGGCCGAAGTCGCCGACATTCTGAGTGACCACCATCAGGTCGTCGTGGTCGACAGCCCTGGGCATGGAAGGTCCGCCGATGAGCGGCCGGCGAACCTGGTCGAAGCAGGCGCCATGCTCGCCGCCGCGGGTGGACGCGGCGTGTACGTCGGGTACTCCATGGGCGGGCGGATGGCCCTGCACACCGCCATGGCTCGTCCTGATTTGGTGCGCGGCTTGGTTCTGGTCGGTGCCACAGCTGGCATCGACAGCGACGGCGAGCGTGCCGCCCGCCGCGTCGCCGACGAAGCACTCGCCGCGTCGCTCGAGGCCGACGGCCTCGAACCCTTCCTCGAGAAATGGCTGAAGAATCCGTTGTTCGCCACCTTGCCCGCGACCAAGGCCGATATCGCTGATCGACTGGGGAACACCGTTGACGGCCTGGCGTATGCGCTTCGGTCGCTCGGAACCGGCACCCAGACACCGCAGTGGTCCGAGTTGTCGAGGCTTGACATGCCGGTGCTGCTCGTCGTTGGAAAGCGAGATGTGAAGTTCTGCGCCCTGGCCGAGAAGATGGCCGAACTCATCGGCGACAACGCCACGGTGGAGGTCGTGCCGGGTGCCGGTCATGCCGTCCACCTTGAGCGACCAGAGGCGTTCCTGGCCGTCACCTCGCCCTTTCTCCGCGCTGTAGGTCACGACACGACCAAGGCCAGCGACAGCAACACACCAAAGACCAGCTGAAGCCGGCCGGTACCCGATAGCACCTCGATGAGGTCGAGCCCGGAGGCGCCTCCCCTGACCAGACCAGCCAGCCGTGCGCCCCACGGAATGACCGCCATCGGTACCACGAGGACAGGTCGAAGAAACGCGGCCGCCATCAGACCTGACCAGCCCACGGCGGCATAGACGACCAACTCATACATCACTCGCGTTCGCGCATCGCCCAGTCGGACAGCGAGGGTCAGTTTGCCGGTCTGGGAGTCGGTGGGAATATCGCGGAGGTTGTTGGCCACCAGCAGAGCGGTCGCCAGCAATCCGACCGGAACAGCCGCGAACCACGCCAGGGCCGAAAGCCGGCCCGTCTGCACGTACGACGTGCCGACGGTCGCCACCAGCCCGAAGAAGACGAACACGAACAACTCACCGAGTCCGACGTATCCATACGGACGGGGACCCCCGGTGTAGAACCACCCCGCGGCCAGACACGCTGCCCCGACCAGTACCAACCACCAAGAAGTAAGCGCAGCCAACCACAGCCCGGTGATGGCGGCGACACCGAAGGCGGCCATCGCCGCGGCCTTGACCCTGGCCGGCGAGGCGAGACCTGATCCGACCAACCGCACCGGACCTACCCGTTCCGCGTCGGTTCCGCGGACACCATCGCTGTAGTCGTTAGCGAAGTTCGTGGCCACCTGGATCGACAGGGACACCGCAAGGGCAAGGACAAGGTGGCCCGGACGTACGCTGCCCTCAGACGCGGCGACGCCGGTCCCCACGAGCACCGGCACGACGGCGGCGGGCAACGTTCGCGGGCGGGCACCTTCGATCCAGATGCGCATCGCTAGGTGTGCATGGCGCGGGTGGCCACCGAACCGAGCCTGTGCAGGCCGTCGACACGTTGCTGGTCGTCGCTCATGCGTTCGGTACGCTACCGGCGGTGCCGCGGCTCGTCGCAATCGATGCAGGAGTTGGCGACGCGTTCGCCATTCGCCTCCAGGAAGTGTGGGCAGCAGGCGACGCCGCGCTGCCGCTTGACCACCGCCTCTCCCCGTCGGAGCGGGACCGGCTGGCTTCAGCTCTGGGCGTCGGACGACCCGTCGATGCCGGTGACGCCCTCGTGGCGGCCACATCCGGATCGACCGGAGACCCCAAGGGCGTGGTGCTGACCCACGAGGCCGTCGAGGCGGCCGCCTCCGCAGTCAACGCGCACATCGACGCGGCTGACGGCTCCGACTACGGATGGCTCGCCTGCTTGCCGCTCGCCCACGTAGGCGGACTCGGCGTCGTCACCCGGGCACTGGTGGGGAAGCGAGCCCTCACCATCCTCCCGAGCTTCGATGCTGAGCGAGTGGAGCGGTTCGCTCGAGCGGCGAGCCAGCCCACGGCGGTCGCGCTGGTTGCCACCGCTCTCCGGCGCATCGATCCCGCATTGTTCCAACGGATCATCGTCGGTGGCGCCGCGCCCCCATCCGACCTGCCACCAAACGTCATGACCACCTACGGCCTCACCGAGACCGGCGGCGGCGTGGTCTATGACGGTCATCCCCTGGACGGCGTCGAGCTGCGCATTGCGTCCGACGGCGAGATCAAACTGCGTGGACCGATGCTGCTTCGTTGCTACCGCGACGGTTCTGATCCAAAGGTTGACGGGTGGCTGGGCACCGGCGACGTTGGATCCATGGCGGACGGCCGCCTCGTGGTAGCTGGACGCCGTGGCGACATGATCGTTACCGGCGGGGAGAACGTGTGGCCGTCACCGGTGGAGCAGGCGCTACGTACCGCGGTAGGTGTTGCTGACGTTGTAGTCATCGGGCGGCCCGATGAAGAGTGGGGCCAACGCGTCGTCGCCGTCGTCGTTCCAGCCGACGGTGCTGCACCGCCGACCCTCGACGCGCTCCGGGCTGCGGTGAAGGCCGTTCTCCCCCCGTGGCATGCGCCAACCAGCGTGGATTACGTGCAGTCATTGCCCCGCACAACCCTCGGGAAGGTGCGCCGACACCTTCTGCGCTGACCGATCAACGTTACGGATTCGGCCATAGGGGTAGAGACGAGTCCACGTTCCGGAAACCGGCGGACCCGGGCTTTTCCCGGGAAAGGAGACACCGAATATGCGACAGCCGCTTAGCCGGGCCTCGATTGCCGACGCCGCCCGAACCATCCTCGTCAACGAAGGACTCCAGGGGGTTAGCCTGCGCAAGGTTGCCGCCGGCCTCGGCGTCACAGCCCCAGCGCTGTACGCGCATGTCATCGACAAGCGCGACCTTCTGCAGACGATCGCAGAACAAGAGCTCCAGGTGCTCCTCAAGCGATTCCAGGAAGCCGACCTCGCCGACCCGCTCGATCGGGCGGTGACCCAGGCCAGGTCGTATGCCGACTGGGCTGCCGAAAACCCCGCTGTCTTCCGCGCCCTCTTTATGTTCCGGCCCGAGTTGACGGCCGAATCAGTCGGAGACGAGCCGCCGCTCTCGCAGCGGATCCTCGACCGGTTTCGGGAGACCATGCGAGAAGCCGACTTCAGTCCGACCACTGCTGACTCCGCGGCCGAGACGCTCTACGCGGCCGTCCACGGCGCCATCATCGTTCGACTGGCCGGGCCTGCTGCGTCAGACAATTCGCGACTAGTCGACGACGTCGTGAGCGCGGTGATGGCCGGGCTCCGCCGAGGCGATCCAGTCGCCACCGGTTGAGTACGACCAGACGCTCGACGACGATCAGCCGAGACCGCGCCCGACCATGGCGCCGCCGTCAACTACCAGCGTCTGGCCGGTCATCCAGGACGACGCCTCGCTGGCCAGGAACAGTGCGGCGCGGGCGATGTCATCGGGCTCGCCCAAGCGCTCCAAGGGCAACCGTTTGGCCACCTGTTCCTCCGCCGGCTCCCAGAGAGCGCGGGCGAAGTCGGTCTTGACCAGGCCCGGCGCGATCCCATTGACCCTGACTTTCGGGGCCAACTCGACGGCAAAGTGGCCGGTCAGGTGAATCAACGCCGCCTTCGTGTTGTCGTAGACACCAATCGCGCCCCCGAAGGTCATCCCCCCGATTGAGGCGATGTTGATGACGTTGCCGCCATGGGATTCCATCCACTTCGACCAAGCCAGCTGAGTCCAGACGAACGGCCCCCGCAGGTTCACCTGCACGGTCTTGTCGTATCGGCCCAAGTCGATGTCGACCGCCTTGCCCATGTACGGGTTGGTGGCCGCGTTGTTTACCAGGATGTCCAGCGCGCCGAAGTGAGCGATCGCGGCATCGACACACGCTTCCGCCTGATCGGGCTCTCCCGCATTGGCGGCGAACACGAAGGTGTCGCCATCGATGTTCGAGGCGGCGGCGTCGAGTTGGTCCTGCTTGCGAGACGAGAGCACCACCTTCGCCCCGGCGTCGGCGAGCCGCTTTGCGATGGCGAACCCGATCCCTTTTGATGCCCCCGTGACCAGGGCTACCTTCCCGTCCAGCGTCGTGTCCATGGCCGGGCACCCTACTCCTGTGCCCGATCGCCGGGGACGGCAACGGCAGCACGGGTAGGGTCCGCCAATGGCCAATCGACTGTCGGGAGAGACCAGCCCTTACCTTCGCCAACACGAGGACAACCCCGTGGACTGGTGGCCGTGGGGTCCCGAGGCGTTCGCCGAAGCCAAGGCACGCGACGTGCCAGTGCTCATCTCCGTCGGCTACTCGGCTTGCCACTGGTGCCATGTCATGGCCCACGAGTCGTTCGAGAACACCGACATCGCCGCGGCGATGAACGAAAGCTTTGTGAGCATCAAGGTCGACCGGGAGGAACGGCCAGATGTCGACGCGGTCTACATGGAGGCCACCCAGGCCATGACCGGAAGCGGTGGCTGGCCAATGACGGTCTTTGCGGATCAGGACGGCCAGCCCTTCTTTGCCGGCACCTACTTCCCGCCCCAAAGCGCTCACGGCAGGCCGGGGTTCCCCGACATTCTCAGCGCCGTCGCCGAGGCGTGGACCGAGCGTCGGTCAGAGATCGCTGAGCAGGCCAGTGCCTTGGCCGACGCGGTTCGGGCCCGAACTGCGCTCGCGCCTGATCCGGACGCAACGGTCGGGACGCACTTGTTGCACGCCGCCTACGACCGGCTCCGGAACGCCTTCGACCCAGAATGGGGCGGGTTCGGCGGTGCACCGAAGTTTCCTCAGGCCAGCTTCATCGAACTCTTGTTCCGAGCGCACGCCCGTAACCGCGCCGGCGAGACCAAGGGAATGATCACCTCAACACTTGACGGTATGGCGAGCGGCGGCATCTACGACCACCTGGGCGGCGGGTTTGCCCGCTACTCCGTTGACGCGCGGTGGCTCGTGCCGCACTTCGAAAAGGTGTTGTACGACCAGGCCCAGTTGCTCCGCGCCTATACCCGCGGCTTTCAGATCACCGGTGATGAGCGGTACCGACAAGTAGCAACCGAGACCGTGACCTATGTCCTACGCGACTTGGCCCTAAAGGCCGGCGGCATTGCCTCGGCCGAGGACGCCGATTCTGAAGGCGAGGAAGGGAAGTTCTACGTCTGGACGACAGCCGAGATCACCGCGATCCTCGGCCCGTCCGCGGCGAACGAGGCCATCGCGTGGTGGGGCGTTACCGACGCGGGCAACTTCGAGGGAAACAACATCCTGCACCGCCCCAAGGGCGCGCCGCTGGCGCGACCTGAGCCAATCGAGCAAGCCCGACAAGCACTGTTCGATGCTCGCGAGAAGCGCATACGCCCTGGCCTGGACGACAAGGTGCTCACCGAGTGGAACGCGATGTGGATCGCGGCCCTCGCCGAGGCCGGCGCCGCGCTAGGTGAAGACTCCTGGATCGCAACCGCGGCGGCCAACGCCGAGTTCCTGCTGCGCGCCCTCCGATCCGACGACGGCCGGTGGATGCGCTCCTGGCAGGGCGACCAGGCCCGCCACCTGGCCTATGCCGTTGACTACGCCTGGCTGGTCGAGGCATTCACTCGCCTAAGCGAGGCCACCGGGGAGGCCCGCTGGCTGGCTGAGGCGGTCGGGGCAGCCGACGCCCTCATCGAATTGTTCTGGGACCACGTCGACGGTGGCCTGTTCACCACCGGCGACGACGGAGAGCGGCTGATCGCCAGGGCAAAGGACTACTACGACGGGGCGACCCCGTCGGCCAACGGGGTCGCCGCGCTGGCACTGGCACGGCTTGGCGCACTCACCGGAGGCTCGCGTTGGTCCGAACATGCCGGCGCGATCCTTGACTGGGCTGCAGGCCCCCTCGGCGAGACCCCGCAGGCGTTCACCTACATGTTGGGCGCGGTCGACTTCCTCGATCCTGGTCCGACCGAGCTCGCCGTGGTCGGAGATCGCCCTGACCTGGTCCGGGCGATCCATGAGCGTTACCTGCCATCAGCGGTGCTGGCCTGGGGTGAGCCGACCGACAGCCCGCTGTGGACCGATCGAAGTTCGGGCGCGGCTTATGTGTGCCGCGACTTCGTCTGCCAGGCACCGGCCACGACCATCGACGAGCTCGTCGCCCAACTCGGGGTCCACCGCGAGGCCTGAGCCAGACGGCACCATGGTGGCAATGCAACGCCGCCTCGTCGTACTCGCGGGCGGGCCTTCCGGGTTAGCCGCCGCCGACCTTGACAGCCCGGCGCTGATTCGCGTCGTGCCATCGGCCGGGCTGCCGGCCGGACTCCGTCCCTGGGACGTGGTTGCGGCGACCGTCAACCCCGACGATCGGTTCGCGTTCGCGGCCGACACCATCTCGGTCGGCCCCATGGAACGGATCGGCCGACTGCGAGGGCGGCGGCTGGAGAAGGTTCTTCGGCCGCTGGTCCACCCTGAGGCCAAGCCCCTTCTCGGCGGTCCGGCCGATGCCGTGGCCTACTGGACGCTCAACCTCGACGAGCCGTCCCTCGCACTGATCGAACCCGCGGCCGGACCGGTTTTGGAGCGGGCCAGTTTGGCCACGCTGCGCTGCCGTTTCCGCTGGCGCCGCCTCGATCACGACTTGCTGCTCGATGATCCGATGGCCGCGGAACGGATCGACCACCCATCGGCCACCCGGCTCGCCGGCCGGACGTTGGCCCGGGCGCTGGGCTGGGCCCCACACCGACTCTTGGTCGCGCTCACGCCGCCCGTCGACGGGATGTGCGCCAAAGTGGTGGCTGGGTTGCTTCCCCGGCCCTGAGTTGCGACAGCTCAGGCTTTGGCGGCCAGATCCTCGGCCATCGCCCAACCGAAGGCGATCAGGAAGTCGCCCCGCTCGCGGTCGAGGCCTTCGAAGAACGGCGCGTTCTTCTGATCGATTTTTCCGGGCTTGACTGCCTCATGGTCGAGGCACCCAGGGCGATCGCCGTTTCCTTCGACGACGAACGTGCGGTCGTCGATGCGGTTGTCGGCGCCGAAGCGCTTGGCCAACCGTCGTCCCCATGCCCGCTCCTCGCCGGTGGCCTTGTGGCCGGG
>JBPCMH010000473.1:0-6161 GCA_051002495.1 Acidimicrobiales bacterium | reverse complement strand
GGGCCACGCTGTTCTCGTCGAGGGTGTCGACGGCGCCCTTGGTGGCCTCAGAGTCGAGACCGGTCGAGAGGGCGGTACCGGTTGCGGTGCCTGCCAGGTAGACGTGCTCCTGGAGCAAGTTGGTCAGGCCCTGGCGGAGCTGCGCTGCACCAGCATCAATCGAGCCGTCGAACATGTCGCTCTTCTGCTTCACGATGGCGCCGGCGAGGATCGAGGCTTCCTTGGGCATTTCCTGGGCTGCGATGCGCAGCTTGGAGAACGCACTCGGGTCCTTGGCCACCTGGGCGTCGATGGCGGCGCTCAGGGTCTTGATATGCGGCACGAGCGAGTCGGCCACAGCCTGCTTGGTCAGGTTGGGGTTGGCCGAGCTGAGGAAGGCACCGAAGTCGTTGCGGTAGCCGTCGAGGTCGGCGAGGGCCTTCTGAGCCGCAGCGGCGTCGTTGCCGGCCTTGGCCTTGGTGTAGTCGACGAAGAAGCCGATGTGCTTGCGCCACAGCTCGAGGAACTGGTCGCCGGCTGCGTCGCCGTAGACCGAGCCGATCGCGTCGGCCAGGGCCACGCTGTTCTCGTCGAGGGTGTCGACGGCGCCCTTGGTGGCCTCAGAGTCGAGACCGGTCGAGAGGGCGGTACCGGTTGCGGTGCCTGCCAGGTAGACGTGCTCCTGGAGCAGGGAGGTCAGCCCGGCTTGCAGGGTGGAGGCTCCGGTATCGGTGCCGAGTCCGAGGGAATCTTTGGCGTCGGCTGCGGCCGGGGTGTCATTCCCGTTGGCCGAGTCGACCGCGCTGTTGCTGTCGCTGCCACACGCTGCGCCGATGACGGCGGTCAGGGCGAGGGCGGCGGCCAGCTTCCTTGCTGAACGATTACGCATACTGCTCCTTGAGCGGGGGGGAGAGGGGCGCAACGCGGAGCGGTTTCGCTCGCCTTGCACACCCCCTCTTCGGAGCAGCCGCCGCCGACGGATGACAGAAATCCAAAATGCTGGTGCGGGCGAGAGGACTCGAACCTCCACGTCTTTCGACACCGGGACCTAAACCCGGCGCGTCTGCCAGTTTCGCCACGCCCGCGCGCCACCGATCGTACCGGCCGGTCCGACCTTTTCCGCCGGGATCGATAGGATAAAGTGTCTCCCGCTCGAACTATGTTCAGCGCCCTGATCGTCCTGTCCATACCGGTCCATCACCGCGCGGAGTTGCCATGCCGAAGAAAGTTGACTGTTTCAAGGTCGAGGTGAGATATGAAAGGGAGAGGCTTGTCGTGGCCGTCACCGGAGAAGTCGACCTGGCCACCACACCATTCCTCACCGAACGCCTGACCGAGTTAGCCGAGCGCGGGCCGGTCACGGTCGTTCTCGACACCAGGGGGGTGGCGTTCATGGACTCGGCCGGCGTGGCCGCGCTCATCAAGGCGCACCACGCCCTGGTCGCCTGCGGCGGAGCTCTCCACCTCGGCCCGATGAGTGACGCCGTGACAAAGATCCTCGGCCTGAGCGGTGTTCTCGACAAGCTTCCTCGGTCCCGGAACCTGAAACCGGCCGGGTAGGGTCTGGGGGTCGCCGGCCCCTGACCGACCGGCCCGTTCGCCCAAAGAGCCCGTATGCCTGCGCCCATCTTCACCCCGTCAATGAACAGCCCCGAGGGCGGCTGGGGGAACGAGATGTTTCAGCACCTGCTGAAGCGGCGGATCGTGTTCCTGGGCAGCGCGATCGACGACAACGTGGCCAACATGGTCTGCGCCCAGTTGCTGCTCCTGGCCGAGGATGCTGACAAGGACATCTCCTTGTATGTCGACTCCCCGTGCGGCGCGGTGACGGCGGGCCTCGCCATCTACGACACCATGCAGTACGTGCCGTGCGACGTGTCGACGGTCTGTCTGGGTATGGCGGCCTCGATGGGGCAGTTCCTGCTCTGTGCAGGAGCGCCTGGGAAGCGCTACGCGCTGCCGCACGCCCGGGTAATGATGCACCAGCCGCTGGGTCAGTTCCAGGGCCAGGCCGCCGACATCGCCATTCAGGCCGAGCAGATCATCTACATGAAGCGGATGATGGCCGAGCGGATCGCCCACCACACCGGGCAGCCCGTGGAGAAGATCGAGGACGACTCCGACCGCGACCGCTGGTTCACCGCGGAAGAGGCTCGTGAGTACGGCCACATCGACCGAGTCATCGAGAAGGTCGAAGCCAAAGTTTGAGCCTGGCTGCCCACCCTGCGGCGGCGACGAAGGGCTTACAGGCTGGGGAGAGCCAAAGGTACCGGCGTCAACTGCAGCAGGTCATTGACGATGTCGATGACCTCTTGCGGGCTGGGCGGGGTCACGTTCGTACCCGGAACCGTCGGTGCGTCGGGCGAAGCGGGCGGCGTGCCCGGGCCAGCCGGACTCGCGGGAGTCCTCGGGGCAGCCGGAGCCGCCGCGGGAGCGCCGGGGCTCGGCGACGCGGCAGGTGGTGGGGCGATGATCGACGACGCCTCGATCGGACCGGCCAACGTCGGTGTCGGGGCCACGGTCGCGGCCGGGGCGATCGACGTGCCTCGGGCTATCTCTGATGCCGGGCGCAACTGGCCGCCGACGGTGCCAAACCCGCCCGCCACGGTGACCGCCATGAGCACAAAGGCGCCCGCGACGGCAGTAGAGATCGCGATCAACGCATTGCGCGGCCGGAGCAGATCCACAACAGGTGCCATCTGCTGTCAACCGTACGGGTGGCACCCTGGCGGCGTCGATGCCCCGATCGGGCCATTTGCGGGTAGCTAGATGTAACTAGTCATCGCGGACACCATGGCTCTGACCAGGGCAGACGCGATATTTCGGACAGAAGGGGTGACTAGGCCCCGATGGCGTGGAAGCCGCCGTCGACGTGGATGATCTCGCCGGTGGTGGCCGGGAACAGGTCGGAGAACAACGCCACCGCGGCGGCCGCCACCGGTCCTGGGTCGCGCAAGTCCCACCCCAGCGGGGCCCTGGCCTGCCATACATCCTCGAAGGCGTCGAAGCCGGGGATGGACTTGGCCGACATGGTCCGCAGCGGCCCCGCCGCCACCAGGTTTACCCGGACACCGGCCGGACCGAGGTCTCTGGCCAGGTAGCGAGTGAGGCTCTCGAGCGCGGCCTTGGCCACCCCCATCCAGTCATAGACGGGGAAGGCCACCGTGGCGTCGAAGTCGAGGCCCACGATCGAGCCACCAGCGTCCTTCATGAGCGGCAGGCAGGCCTCGGCCAAGGCCTTTAACGAGTATGTCGATACGTGTACAGCCATGCCGACGTCGTCCCAGCCCGCCTTCATGATGTCGCCTCCGAGGCAGGTCTCGGGGTTGGCATTCGCGATGGCATGAAGCGCTCCATCGAGGCGATCCCACCGCTGGCCGATGGCCTCGGTCAGCGCCGGCACGTGGGCTGGATCGGTGGCGTCGAACTCGAGGATCTCCGGCGGCGTTGGAAGCTTGCGGGCCATGCGTTCGGTCAATCGGGCGACGCGCCCGAAGGAGGTCAACATGATCTCCGCCCCTTCCTCCTGGGCCCGCTTGGCCACGCTGAAGGCGATGGAGTCGTCGGTGAGCACACCGGTGATCAGCAGCTTCTTGCCTTCGAGCAACATTCGGGCTCCTTAGAGAGGGGTGTTGGAGTGACGCCGCTTCGGGTGGTGGTCCCGCTTCTCGGCCAGTGCCACCAGGGCTTGGGCCAGGACCAAACGGGTCGAGGCGGGGTCGATGACGTCATCGATGAAGCCGCGCTCGGCGGCTTTGGCTGGAGACAGGTACTCAGCGGCGTAGTCGGCCGCCAGCCGCTCGCGTTCGGCCGCCTTCGCGTGGTCGTCGTCGATGGCGTCGATCCGGCGGCCATGGAGGATCTGCACCGCGCCGTTGGCCCCCATCACCGCGATCTCGGCCAGCGGCCACGCGACAGCCAGATCGTTGCCAAGAGTCTTGGAGTCCATGACGATGTACGCGCCCCCGTAGGCCTTGCGCAGGATCACGCACAGCCGAGGGACCGTCGCCTCTGCATAGGCGTGCACCAACTGGGCGCCGTGGCGGATCATGCCCCGCCACTCGATGTCCTTGCCCGGTTGGAATCCTGGCGTGTCGACCAGCGTGACGATCGGGACGTTGAACGAGTCGCACCACTGCACGAACCGCGCGCCCTTCTGGGACGCCTCGATGTCGAGGGTCCCGGCCAACTGCGATGGCTGGTTGGCCACCACCCCCACCGGCATCCCCGCGATCCTGGCCAGTCCGGTTACCAGGTTCGGCGCGTATCCGGCTCTGAGTTCGAGGAAGGTTTCGGCATCGGCGATGTCGGCGATGACCTCACGCACGTCGTAGGAGGCGGTCGGGGAGTCGGGAACGATCGAGGCCCCGGTGCGGCACAGGCGGTCGGCTCGATCACCGGAGTCGTCGACCGGAGGATGCCCGAGGTTGTTCTGCGGGAGGTAGGCCAGCACGTCGGCGATGGCCGCGACCGCATCGTCCTCGTCGACGGCAGTGAGCGCCGCGACGCCGGTGTGCTTGGCGTGCACGCCCGGCCCGCCGAGCAGTTGGTGGGTGAGCGCGCGGCCGGTGAAGCGCAGTACGGCGTCGGGGCCACTGACGTAGGCGAAGGCTTCGTCGGTCAGGACAACGATGTCGGCCAGCCCGAGTAACAGCGCAGGGCCAGACACACACGGACCGATTACCGCGAGTGCGATGGGCACGGTGCCCGAAGCCATGGCCAGCGCCCGCGCCACGTGCCCCCAGGCGTGGAGCGAGGCGACGCCTTCCTGCACGTCGGCCCCCGATGAGGAGATCACCCCAACGATCGGGACGCCAGCATCCATCGCGGTCGTCACCAAACGCAGAATGGTCTCGCCCTCCGCGGTGCCGATGGCGCCCCGGTGCTTGCCACCCTCAAGCCGGAACCACCCGACCTGCGGGCCGCCGTCGTGGATGGCTCGCAGTTCGGCATGGACGGCCGCTCCTCGCCGGTTTGCCACCGGCAGGAGCGGCGACGGCGAGACGGTGGCCATGGATTAGGCCGGCGCGGCGGCGATGGCCAGGGTGGCGTTGTGACCGCCGAAGCCGAACGAGTTCGACAGCGCCACGCCTTCGGCGATCGCCCGGGGTGACCCGTGCACGATGTCGGCCGCGATCTCCGGGTCGGCGGTCTCGTAGTTGGCGATCGGCGGTACCTCGCCGTTGCGCACCGACAACAGCGCGGCGATGGCCTCGACCGCACCGGCGGCCCCGATGAGGTGGCCGGTGACGCCTTTGATGGAGGTGACCGGCGGCGTGGACCCCCCGAACACCTTGCTGATCGCTTCGGACTCCGCCGCATCGTTCAAGGGAGTGGACGTGCCGTGGGCATTCACGTGGTTGATCTGATCAGGCGTGAGCCCGGCGTCATCGAGTGCGAGTTGCATGCACGCGACCGCGCCCGCGCCACCCGGCGAGGGGGCGGTGATGTGGTGGGCGTCGCAGTTGCGTCCGTAGCCGACCAACTCGCCGAGGATGGTGGCGCCGCGGGCGACGGCCAAGTCCCACCGTTCGAGCACGAGAGCACCGGCCGCCTCGCCCATCACGAAGCCGTCGCGGTTCTTGTCGAAGGGCCGGGACGCTTTCCCGGGCTCGTCGTTGCGGCCGCTGAGCGCGCCCATCCGAGCAAAGGCAGAGATCGCGGTCGGCGTGAGCGCGGATTCAGCCCCGCCTGCGAGCACGACGTCGGACGTACCTTCGCGAATGAGCCGGGCCGCCTCGCCGATGGCGTTGTTGCCGGCCGCGCAGGCCGTCGCGATACACAGGCTCGGTCCCGTCCAGCCGAACTGGATGGAGACCAGCCCGGCGGTGGCATTCGCCATCATCATCGGCACGAGGAACGGGCTCACCCGCTCCGCACCTTTCTCCGCGTACAGGGTCACCTGGGTTTCGAGCGTTATGAGACCACCGACGCCCGTGCCCATGACAACGCCGCAGCGGGCTGGATCGGCTCGCACATCGCCGGCCTGGGCGAGTGCGTCGGCCGCGGCCGCGAAGCCGAGCTGCGCGACGCGGTCTTGTCGTCGGGACTCCTTGGGTCCGAGGTAAGCGACCGGGTCGAAGTCCTTCACTTCACAGCCGAATGTGACCGGGACCGACGCCGGATCGAGCAGGGTCCACGTCGCCGCTTGAGGCGTCGCGGCGCGGATCGTTGACCAGAAC
>JBPCMH010000472.1:0-3128 GCA_051002495.1 Acidimicrobiales bacterium | reverse complement strand
CATTGAAACCGGTGAGTTGCCCTGCTGCCGGATTCGAGTACTGAACGGTTCCGTCCGCGTCGAGCACGGTGATGATGTCGTTGGTGAACTGCAGTAGGGCTTCGAGGCGCTGCTCGCCTTCGCTCGGGGTATCGATGTCTGACCGGTCGACCGGGGCGAAGGCAATGAGGAACCCGCCGTTATCGGAGGTGGCGATGGTGGCCGCGCGCTCCAGCAGCGCCCGGTCGGTAACGATCCGAATCGTGGTCGGTCCCTCGCCAACATCCTCTGGAAGATGGAGCACCGCACCGAGTTCCTCCAGGTCGAGGTTTTCGCTGCGTTCGGTGTGAACATGCAGCGACCGGGCCGCCTGGTTTGCCCAGATGATGCGCCGGTCGGAGTCGAAGGCGACCACGGCAAAGCCGAACGACTCCATCAATCTGGCCACCGCGGCGGCGTCAACCCCGATCACTGGGGATTCTTCGGTGCTGCGCCGGTCGGGCATCTCTCCAATGTTGCCACTGTCCCGACCTATCGCCCCGGTCGGGCGTTCGCTGATGTCGGGTTCAGCGATCCGTGATCGAGTCCGCGAGACGGCGGGCCGATCCAGCCAGCGACGCAGTCAAGGCGCTGTCGCCGAGCGGGAACAGCGCGATCTCGGCCTGGGCGGCCCACTCGTGGGCGACCGCGGTCGCCTCGGCCACCGCCGAACTCTGGCGGATGATCTCGCGGGCCTTGTCTCGTTCCGGTGCCTCGAGAGGCCGGCCCAGCAGCGGGCGCAGCTCGGGTCCGATGGCGGGGTCGGCCAACGCTCGGAGCACGGGGAGGCTGTAGGTGCCCTCGACCAGGTCCTGGCCAGCGGGCTTGCCGAGCTCTTCGTCAGTGCCGATCACATCGAGGATGTCGTCGCGGATCTGGAACACCATTCCGAGCGCCTCTCCGAACGAGGTCAGCGCGTCGATGCTCGTCCGGGGCAAGGTGGCCACGATGCCGCCGATCCGGCAGGCGGCCGCCGTCAGGGATGCGGTCTTGCCGCTGATGGAGGCCAGATAGGCATCCTCGGTGCGATCGACGTTGAAGGCAGTCTGCAACTCGCCAACCTGGCCCTCACACAGCCGACCAATGGTCGCACCGAGCAGCCCAGCGACCTCCGTGCCGAGCGATGCGGCGATCTCTGAGGCGCGGGCCATGAGGAAGTCGCCGGCCAAGATGGCGACCAAGTTGCCCCACCGGGAGTTCACGCTTTCGACCCCGCGCCGGCTGTCGGCGTCGTCCATCACATCGTCGTGGTAGAGCGAACCCAGGTGCACGAGTTCGGTGGCCACCCCGCCGAGGATGACCCCGTCGGTGACCGGGGCTCCCGCGGCCCGTACCGCGGCGGTGCACAGAGCCGGGCGCAGACGCTTGCCGCCAGCGCCAGCCAGGTGACCTGCGACTTCGGACAGGAACGGATCCGCGGCGGCCGTCGCTTCGAGGAGCGCGGCTTCGATCCGCTCGAGGTCGTCCTCCAGCCCGGGAAGACCCAGCAGGGATGCGGTGTTCATACGTTCCCAACCGTAGGCGCGGCGACCTGGGTAGGGAGAAACTGGGAGTCTTCTTGGCGCGGCTGCCGTTGTCCGACAACCAAAGTAGACTCATCGCACGACGCCCACCGTCCTAGGAGGCGGTCCTTTTGTTCGAACGATTTACAGACCGAGCCCGCAGGGTCCTGGTGCTAGCCCAGGAAGAAGCGCGCCAGCTCAACCACAACTTCCTCGGGACCGAGCACATCCTGCTCGGCCTCATCCAGGAGGGTGAGGGCGTGGCCGCCAAGGCCCTTGAGTCTCTCGGTATCTCCCTGGAGGCGGTCCGAGAGAAGGTCGAGGAGACCATCGGCCCAGCCGGCACAGTGGCGTCCGGCGCGCCGCCGTTCACGCCAAGGGCAAAGAAGGTCCTCGAACTCTCGCTCCGTGAGGCGCTCCAACTCGGTCACAACTACATCGGCACCGAGCATCTGCTCCTCGGGCTGATCCGCGAAGGCGAGGGCGTCGCCGCGCAGGTGCTGGTGAGCTTGGGCGCTGATCTGTCCCGCGTCCGCCAGCAGGTGATCCAGCTGCTTTCGGGCTACGGCGCGTCCGGCAAGGAAGCGGCTGCCGCAGGCGGCCCGACCGGCCAGCAAGAGGCCCAGTCGGGTTCGTTGGTCCTCGACCAGTTCGGCCGCAACCTCACCCAGCAGGCTCGCGAGAAGAAACTCGACCCGGTCATCGGTCGCCAGAACGAGATCCTGCGGGTCATGCAGGTGCTCTCCCGGCGCACCAAGAACAACCCGGTCCTCATCGGTGAGCCTGGCGTCGGCAAGACCGCCATCGTCGAGGGCCTGGCCCAGCGCATCGTCTCCGAGGACGTTCCGGACACCCTGCGCGGCAAGCAGCTCTACACCCTCGATCTGGGTGCCCTCGTCGCCGGTTCGCGCTACCGGGGCGATTTCGAGGAACGCCTCAAGAAGGTGCTGAAGGAGATCCGCACCCGGGGCGACATCATCCTCTTCATCGACGAGATCCACACCCTCGTCGGTGCCGGCGCGGCCGAGGGTGCCATCGACGCGGCATCGATCCTCAAGCCGATGCTGGCCCGAGGCGAGTTGCAGACCATCGGTGCCACCACCCTCGACGAGTACCGCAAGCACCTCGAGAAGAACGCCGCCCTCGAGCGGCGCTTCCAGCCGATCAAGGTCGAAGAGCCGACGGTGGCCCACACCATTGAGATCCTCAAGGGCCTGCGCGACCGCTACGAGTCGCATCACAGCGTCACCATCACCGATCAAGCTCTCGTGGCCGCGGCCAACATGGCCGATCGCTACATCGCCGATCGTTTCTTGCCCGACAAGGCGATCGATCTGATCGACGAGGCCGGCTCGAAGCTGCGCATCCGCCGCATGGACACGCCCCCCGAGTACAAGCAACTCGAAGAGCAGATCCTCAAGGTCCGTCGCGACAAGGAGGCGGCGCTCGACCGCTCTGCCTTCGATGAGGCCGAGCGTCTGCGGGCCAAGGAGAAGTCATTGCTCGAGCAGAAGACGGCCAAGGAGTCCGAGTTCAAGGCTTCCGGCGCCGACCTGTTCGACGTAGTCGAAGAGGAGGTCATCGCCGAGGTGCTGGCCATGTGGACGG
>JBPCMH010000471.1:0-4414 GCA_051002495.1 Acidimicrobiales bacterium | reverse complement strand
ACGCCGCGCACGACGACGCCGCGCACGACGACGCCGCGCACGACGACGCCGGGCTCGACGACGCCGTACACGATGCCCCCGAGGCCGAACACGTCATCGACCATCACGAGCAGTTGCTAACCGTGCTGCAGTTGGGCTGATGCGGCAACAGCGGTTGTGGCTGGCCCTCCTCATCTGCCTGGTGGTGCTCCCGGGCTGTGGCCAGGGCAGCGGGGGCAGCGGGGACGAAGCTGAGCCGCTCACCATCATGGCCGCGTCGTCGTTGACCGACGCGTGCAACGGGACGGCTGCCGGTTTCGCCGGCGATACCGGAATCAAGGTGCGGGTCGAGATCGGCGGATCGGCCGAGTTGGTCGCCCGGCGCCGGGCCGGGGCCGAAGGCGATGTGCTGGCCACCGCGGACGAGGCGACCATGGCCACCGCGATCAAGGCGGGGCTGGTCGACGGCACCCCAGAGGTCTTCGCCACGAACCGGTTGGCGATCGTGGTGGCGGCCGGGAACCCGCTCGGCATCACCGGGCTGGCCGACCTCACCCGCCCAGGCTTGGTCGTGGCTATGGCCGCCGCTGAAGTTCCGTTGGGTCGCTACGGGCGCGAGGCACTCGCCAAGGCCGGGGTAGCCGACCTGTCGCCCGCGACGGAGGAGACCAGCGCGCGCGGCGTGCTCACCAAGATGCTGCTCGGCGAAGCCGACGCCGGCATCGTGTATGCCAGCGATGTGGCTTCGGCCCCGAGCCGGGTCGAGGGTGTCGCCATCCCTGACGAGCACAACATTGTCGCCCGCTACCCCATGGCGATCCTCAACTCGGGCCGTTCCGCGGACGCCAGCCGGTTCATCGACTTCGTGCGGTCGGCCAAGGGCAAGACCACACTCGAACAGTTCGGACTCGGACTTCCTTGAGTCGAGGCCGCCCGCCCGCGCTGGTCCACGTGGTCGCCGCGATCGGAGCAGTGCTGATCCTGTTGCCGCTGTTCGCCATCGCGGTGCGCACGCCGTGGGGTGATGCCTGGTCGCTGCTCGGGCAAGCGGGGGCCAGGCGAGCCCTCGGGCGGTCGCTAGCCACGTCCGGCGTCTCGGTCGTTCTCTCGGTGGTAGTCGGGCTGCCCATGGCGTGGGTCCTGGCCCGGTCGCCGTTCCCGGGCAGGGCGATCATTCGGGGCGCAACGACGCTGCCCATGGTGTTGCCGCCCGTCGTCGGCGGCGTCGCGTTGCTCCTAGCCTTCGGTCGTCGGGGTTTGGCGGCTCCGGTCCTCGACCTGTTCGGTGTGCGCGTGCCGTTCACGGTCGCGGCGGTCGTGTTGGCGCAGACCTTCGTCGCCATGCCGTTTCTTGTGGTCAGCGTCGAGGCCGCGCTCGAACGGGTTGATGTTCGGCTGGAAGATGCCGCCGCGACTCTCGGTGCCGGGTCGTGGTTCGCCTTTCGTCGCGTGACGTTGCCGATCATTACCCCATCGGTGGTGGCCGGCGCGGTTCTCGCGTGGGTCAGGGCGTTGGGCGAGTTCGGGGCCACGGTCACGTTCGCGGGAACGGTGGCCGGCCGAACCGTCCCCGTTGAAGTCTTCCTCTCCCTCGAGCGGGGCGATCTGCCGGCCGCCACCGCGCTGAGCGTGGTCCTCATGGCGGTGTCGCTCGCCGCGCTGGTGGCACTTCGTCGACGCTGGTCGCCGACGTGAGCCTTCGAGCCGAGGTCGTCATGCAGCGCGATCAGTTCGTGCTTGATATGACGCTGGCCGCGGAGCCAGGCGAGACCGTCGCCGTCGTCGGACCGAACGGGGCGGGCAAGACCACCCTGCTTCGACTGCTGGCCGGGCTTGAGCAGCCAACATCGGGCTCGATTGCGATGGGCGGCCAAACATGGGTCGACCGCAACCGGTGGGTTGGTCCGCAAGATCGCCGGGTCGGCATGGTCTTCGCCGACGGGGCGTTGTTCCCGCACCTGTCGTCGGTCGCCAACGTGGCCTTCGGGTTGGAGGCCAGAGGAACGCGCCGCGGCGAGGCCGCGGCCACCGCTGCCCGATGGCTTGATCGACTCGGTGTTGGCGAGCTCGGAGCTCGGTTGCCGCGCGAGCTTTCGTCCGGCCAGGCCCAGCGCGTGGCTCTGGCCAGGGCACTCGTCGTGGAGCCGTCGTTGCTGCTCCTTGACGAGCCGCTGGCCTCGCTCGACGCCGCGTCCCGCACCGAGGTTCGGCGCGATCTCCGATCCCACCTCCAGGAGTTTGGGGGGGTCACGGTGCTGGTCAGCCATGACCCCATCGACGCCCGCTTGCTGGCGGATCGACTCGTGGTTGTCGAGGACGGGCGGGTCACCAACGACGGCACGCCCGCTGAGGTGACCTCCCGACCTCGGTCGCCGTATGCGGCCCGCTTGGTCGGCGTCAACCTGTTCGAAGGTGTCGCCACCGGCGGGAGGGTGCGAGTGGCGACGGGCTTGACCTTGCAAACCGCGGGGGATGCCGACGGGCCGGTCCTTGTCGCCCTACATCCGACGGCGGTTGCCTTGCACGCTTCAACTCCGTCGGGTACCCCTCGCAACGTCTGGGAGACTGTCGTCGCCGAGGTCGACACCGCCGGGCCCGTGACCCGGGTGACCCTCACCGGCCCGGTCGAGCTCGTGGCCGAGGTCACCACCGGCGCGGCCATCGAACTGGGCTTGGCCCCTGGTGGCCGCACGTGGGTGGCCATCAAGGCCACCGAGCTCGACGTGTACCCCGCCTGAAACCCCTGGTCCGTGGGCTGGGGCGGTCTCCTAGCCGGCTTGTATCTCGGCATGAACGCCGGCAGGAAGACCGGCCGTCTGAGTCGAACAATTGCTCTAACGACGCCCGCCGCTGGGGCTATGGCTGTTGTTGCTGGAGGAAATCATGCTTCGTCGCATTCTGGGCGCTGGTGTCGCCCTCACCCTGTTGATTGGTCTGCCTGCTGCAGTGGCCGACGAGAGCCCCGACGAAGTCTCGACCGTTGTCCCGACGTGCGGGGGCTTCCTCCTCGCTGATCCGGCCGGCGACGCCACCTCGGTGGAGTCGCTCGACAGCGGTTCCAACGTGCCGTCGCTCGACGTCGTGTCCATCACGGCGAGCACCAACTCGCACTTCGGCCTGTTTGACATCGTGGTCTCTGTGGCCGATCTCGGGGTGACTGCGGTGGCTCCGGGTGAGCTGATCGACGTCACGTTTGTCGACCAGAACGGCGCCACCCATTCGCTGTCTGCCTTCCGCGGCGCCATCACCGGCGCGGGGCCGCTGGTCATCAACCCGACCTTCAAGGCCGACGGGAAGTCGGTGACGGGCAGCTACGACGCCGCGGCCGACACCATCACGGTGTCCGTGCCCCGCAGCGAGTTCTCCGGCGGCCTGTCTGGCGAGGTCACGTTCTCCGAGTGGAGCTTCGCCTCCCGCCGTACGGTGGCCGGCGCCTTCTCGGCGACCGCTGACGACGGATCAAACAACTGTGCGAGCACGTTCAACCTCGGTATCTGAGCACAACTCGTTCGTATTTGAACGCAATTCACAAGGAACTCGGGGTAGCAAGAGCGAACTAGTGGGAACTGGGGTTGGGTCCGCTGGGGACACGGCCGTCGTCGTTGGAGGACCCGTGGTGCGTCGTATTCTTGGTGTTGTTGTCGCTGTCACCCTGCTCGCTGGCCTGCCGGCCGCCGCTGCCGTGGGGTCCCGCCCCTCTGCCGCGCCCGCGGCCGTTGGCTCGCCCGGACTGGCTGCTGCCCTCGATGGAGCGGGTTCTGACCACCTCGGCGTGCTGGTCCACGGCACCAGCGTCGAGGCCACGCTCAGCGCCATCGACGCCTCCGGGCTCCGCCCGCTTGCCGTGTTCAGTTCCATCAACGTGGTCGGCGCCGTCGGCACCCCGGCCGCCGTTCGCCGGGCACTCGACGACGACCGGGTTGTCTACGTCGAACCCGACGTTGAGCTCGCCTACAACCTGGCCAGCGCCCGTAAGGCGACAAGGGCCGACGAGGCCGCGGCGATGACCTTCGACGTGGACGACGCCACCGTCGGTGGTTTCGACGGCTCCGGCCGCTCGATCGCCATCATCGACAGCGGCATCGACGGCACGCATCCGATGTTCACGCTCCCCGACGGGTCGAGCAAGGTCGTGCGCAACCTCAAGGTCGTTTGCACCGACGGTTACCCCGCGTACTTCACGCAGTTGGCCGGTCAGGGCCAGTTCCCCCCGCCGAACTGCCCGGCCGACCCTGAGTTGGCCGACGCTCTGATTGCCGATGTGCCGGGCAACGACTCCGACACCATCTCCGGCGGCGGCCACGGCACCCATGTGGCCGGCATCGCGGCCGGCTTCGAGGTCACGACGACCGACGGTCGCACCTTCTCCGGTGCCGCTCCCGGCGCCAGCCTGGTTGGCCTCTCCACCGGCTACAGCCTGTCGGTGATGTCGACC
>JBPCMH010000470.1:0-2596 GCA_051002495.1 Acidimicrobiales bacterium | reverse complement strand
GGTAACAAATAGAAGGGTGATCGCTGCGGCGGCTGTTCTGTTTCACCCGATTGTTCTGGGCTACTGGGCTTTCTGGCTCTGGCACCGAGCTAAGGCCTCTCAACCGTCCTCGCAGCAGTGATTTACTGCCGGTAGCTGGCGGGGGCGTCGACGACGAGCTCGAAGCAGATGTGATCGGCGATCGGCAGCATACGACGCTACGGCTGAAGGCATCCTTGACCACAGCCCACCTGTTGCCCACAACAGTTCGAGACGAACTTGACCCTGACCCATGAGCCGCGATGTATCAGCGATGTATCGTTCCCGGTGCACGTCAGCCGTACTACCGCGTCTCACCTTGGCTCAAAACCCCAGTTCACAGGCACTTCTGGCCATCGGTGAGCACCCATGAGACGCCACAGATTCGGCCTACGGATCAGAAGGTTGTGAGTTCGAATCTCGCCGAGCGCGCAAGACGAACCCCCTGGTCACAGGCTCGAAGAGCCCTCCGACCGGGGGTTGCGTCGTCCTCGGGGACCCCTCGGGTCCGCTCAGGGTCTGTGCGGGCCCGGTAGATGCTTTACACGTTGGCTCCGGTAGGTGGGTGACACTTCGGGGACGCGGCTCCGGTAGCTGGGCGACAGTGGCTCCGGTACCTATGTTCCACTCGAGGGTCCGCGTCCGCCGGCGCTGAGCCTTCTTCGATGATGACTTCGACGTCGTCAGCCAGGAGGAGGTCCGCATCGTGTTGGTGGAGCTGGGACTTGTGGAACAGCGTTATCAGGCCGTGCTCGAGGTACTCAACGACGGGGCGACGGTGACCGAGGTGGCGCGCCGATCGGGGGTGACGCGCCAGACCGTGCATCGCTGGCTCCGCCACTACGCGGCCCGTGGGCTCGCTGGTCTGGTCGACCAGTCGAGCGCTCCGGGATCCTGTCCCCACCAGATGCCCGCGGCAGTCGAGGCCATGATCGTGGAGCTCCGGCACCAGCATCCCGGTTGGGGGCCGCGCACGATCGGTCACCAACTCGGACGCCAAGGGGTGGAGCCGGTGCCGGGGCGCAGTTCCATCTATCGGGCGCTGGTCCGCCACGGGCTCATTGAGGTCGAGGCGCGGCGCCGCAAACGCGCCGACTACAAGCGCTGGGAACGATCACGGGCCATGGAGTTGTGGCAGATGGACGTCGTGGGTGGAGTGATGCTGGCCGACGGGTGGAAGGCTTCGATCGTGTCGGGCGTGGATGATCACTCGAGGTTCTGCATCTCCGCCCACGTGGTTCGCCGGGCCACGGCCAGGCCGGTTTGTGATGCCTTGACCAAGGCCATGTCGGCTTATGGGATCCCGGCCCAGGTGCTCACCGACAACGGCAAGGTGTTCACTGGCCGCTTCGGGCCGGGCACGGGCGAGGTGCTTTTCGACCGTATCTGTCGGGAGAACGGCATCCGCCACCTGCTGACCAAGCCGCGCTCGCCGACCACGACGGGCAAGGTGGAGCGGTGGCACAAGACGTTGCGCACCGAGTTCCTCACCGGCCGGGTCTTCGCCGACATGGATCAAGCCCAGGCCGCGCTCGACGCGTGGGTGCATCACTACAACCACGATCGGCCCCACCAAGGCATCGGCATGGTTGCGCCGTGGGAGCGGTTCCGACTGGCCGATGCCGAGCCGTTCGACGCGCCTCCACCCGAACGCGCCGGCCCGCTCACGACGCGCAAGGTCGGCACCAGTGGAAAGGTGTCCTTTGCCGGCTACGCGTACAAGGTGGGCGTGTGGCTGGCGGGTGAGACAGTTGAAGTCGGAGTCGAAGAAGGCGTCGTCAGCGTCCACCACCGCGATGTGTTGGTCGCCACGATCGCGCAACGGCACCGCCCGGACCGCCAGGCCGCCGCCCTGGCCCGACCGGTGCGGCGCGCCACCCAACGCCCGCGCCAGGCGACCGTCGGCCAGCCCGTCACCCGCAAGGTCGACAGTTCCGGCGCCCTCTTTTTCGCGGCGGCAACCTATCGGGTCGGGCGGGCCCATCGCGGCCGGCAGGTGCAGATCACCATCGTCGGCGACGTTGTCGAGATCTCATCGGGTGGCGAGGTCATCCGCACCCACCCCATCCGCCACGACCGTTCGCGCGAACACGGTGCTTTTGCCAACCCGGGCGGCCGACCGCGCCGGATCAACGCCGCCTAACTCTCACCGATGTGTAGCAGAGGTACCGGAGACGATCCGGAACACGGGTACCGGGACTTGACATGCCCAAAAGGATTGCGGTGGACAGGCGGTGGACTGTGGCGGGCACCAGCGGTCGTTCGATGGCGTCCGAGTGCCCTCTGGATCTGCGAGGGTCTCCGGGCTGCGGTCGTGGGCTGGTCAGTGCCCTCGAGCGTTGTACCGCTGCACGACGTCGGAAACGTCAAGCCCGCCATCGATCGCCTCGCGAGCGAGGTGTAGAGCCCTTGCGCTCAAGCCTTGGGTACACGATGTTCCCGCGGTCGGTCTTCTTGACGTAGTACGCGCGGTTGTCATCCTTGAGATCGAGATTCCACACGAGAGCGAGGCCGGCTTGTCGCCCGAGCCCGAGCTTCTGACCGAATTCGGAGAGTCGGATGTTGAACTCCTGAAACG
>JBPCMH010000469.1:0-3912 GCA_051002495.1 Acidimicrobiales bacterium | reverse complement strand
CCTTGGCGTACTCCGCGTACATGTAGTCGCGCTCTTCGTCGTTGACCATCTCAAGCGTGAGCTCGTCATGATTCCGCAGGAAGATCCCCCACTGGCACCCGTCGGGAATGTCGGGGGTTTGGGCCAGGATCTCCGTGATCGGGTAGCGCTGCTCACGCCGAACGGCCATGAACATGCGCGGCATAAGCGGAAAGTGGAAGCACATGTGGCACTCATCGCCATCGCCGAAATAGTCAACGACGTCGGCTGGCCACTGGTTGGCCTCGGCCAGTAACACCTTGCCGGGATGGGAGCGTTCGATCTCCTTGCGAACCTTCCGCAGGTAGGCATGGGTCTCTGGAAGGTTCTCGCCGTTCGTTCCGTCACGCTCGAAGAGATACGGGACGGCGTCGAGGCGGAACCCGTCGAGGCCAATGTCGAGCCAAAACTTGACGACGTCGAGCATCGCTGTCTGAACCTCTTCGTTGTCGAAGTTCAGGTCAGGCTGGTGATGGAAGAACCGGTGCCAGTAGTACTGGCCGCGTTGTTGGTCGTAGGTCCAGTTTGAGGCTTCTGTATCAACGAAGATGATACGGGCGTCCGACCAACGGTGATCGTCGTCGTTCCACACATACCAGTCAGCCTTCGGGTTGGTTCGGTCCTGCCGCGATTCCTGGAACCACGGGTGCTGATCGCTGGTGTGGTTCATCACCATGTCGGCGATGACCCGCAGCCCTCGGCGGTGGGCCTCCTCGATCAGTTCGACGGTGTCGGCCAAGTCGCCGTACTCGGGCAGCACGGTGAAGAAGTCGCTGATGTCATAGCCGCCGTCACGGAGCGGCGACGAATAGAACGGGAGGAGCCACAGGCAGTCCACACCAAGCCACTGGATGTAGTCGAGCTTCTCAGTCAGCCCTCGGAGGTCGCCGGTGCCGTCGTTGTTGGAGTCGTGGAAGCCCCGGACCAGCACTTCATAGAAGACGGCGCTTTGGAACCAAGCGGGTTCGTTGGGCAAGTGCGACGTCATCTGCTTCGACCCTATGCGGTGGTCAGGCCTGGCGACGCAGGTGCAGCAGGTGGGCGACCTGCTCGAGATTCGGGTCGAGGCGCACCCATGGGTTGGGGCCTTGCCACTGGAAGGCCTGCCGCGAAAGCTCGTCGTAGGCCTCGTAGCGGGCGTCGGGCGGGATGCCCATTGCGGCCAGGTCGAGACCCAGCGTGGCCTCTTGGGCATGCCACGGGTCAAGGTTCACGATGACCAGCATGACGTCGTCGCCGTCGTCGCTCACCTTGGAGTAGGCGATCACCTGGTCATTGTCGGCGTAGTGGAACCGGATATTGCGGAGACGCTGCAGCGCGGGGTGACTGCGGCGAATCTGGTTGACCTCAGCGATGAACGGCGCCATGGTGCGGGCCGTCGACCAGTCCCGGGTGCGCAGTTCGTACTTCTCGGAGTGGAAGTACTCCTCGTTCTGGTCCGACATTGGTTCGTTCTCGAACAACTCAAAACCGCTGTAAATGCCATAGGACGGGACGAGCGTCGCCGCCAAGAGGAAGCGCAGCCGGAAGGCAGCCGGAGTTCCGTTGCGAAGCGGTCCGGACAGGATGTCAGGCGTGTTCGGCCAGAAGTTGGGGCGCATGAAGTCGGCCTTGGACGAATGGGCGACCTCCTCGACGTAGTGGACGATCTCGTCCCGGCCAGTTCGCCACGTGAAATAGGTGTAGCTCTGCGTGAACCCCACCTCGGCCAACTTGGCCATCACCTTCGGTCGGGTGAACGCCTCGGCGAGGAAGATGATCTCGGGATGCCGCTGGCGCACATCGTCGATGACCCACTCCCAGAACGCCAAGGGCTTGGTGTGCGGGTTGTCCACCCGAAAGATGTGCACGCCGCGTTCGATCCAGAAGTCGAGGATGTCGCGGCACGCCTCCCACAACGCGACGCGGTCGGCCTCGGTGTCGGGCCAGAAGTTGATCGGGTAGATGTCCTGGTACTTCTTCGGCGGGTTCTCGGCATACGCGATCGAGCCGTCCGGCCTGGTGTGGAACCACTCCGGATGAGCCGTCACCCACGGGTGGTCCGGCGAGCACTGGAGGGCGTAGTCCAACGCGATCTCCATCCCGAGGTTCTTGGCCGCTGCTACCACCATCTCGAAGTCGGTGAAGGTACCGAGTGTGGGATCGATGGCGTCGTGCCCGCCGTCGGGACCGCCGATGGCCCAGGGACTGCCAGGGTCGTCGGGCCCGGCCATCAGCGTGTTGTTGGGTCCCTTCCGGTGCGAGCGCCCGATCGGGTGGATCGGTGGGAAGTAGACGACATCGAAGCCCATCTCAGCAACGGCCGCCAGACGATCGCGCGCCCCAGCCAGGCCCCCTTCGCTCCGTGGGAAGAACTCGTACCACGCGCCGACGAGTGCCCGCTCCCGATCAACCCACAGTGAAAGGCACGGCGCCTTGGCCATCTCGTCGGACGGTCCAGGTCCCCGTAGCACGGCTCCAGCCTCTGGAGCGAGCAGCGGCGCAAGTTGGTCGCGGTCCGAGACGCTGCGGTCGCCGAGTGCTGCGCGGGCGGCCTGCAGCGCGCTCTTGTCGGCCGCGGACGCCGCGCCGATTCGGGCGTCAATGAGGAGTTCGGCCTCAGCCAGTTCGGTGTCGATCTCCTGCCCGGCCGCCCCCTTGACCTCGGCTTTGTGTCGCCACGTCTCGTAGTCGTCGGTCCATGCATCGACCTGACAGCAATGCAAACCGACGCTGGTCGGGATGATCGTCGTCGACCACCGATCGAGGCCGGGCTCAGCGACGCGCATCTCAACCGTCTGTGCCTTCTCCGGCGAGGCCGCGTCCCACCATCGAACACGGGCCCCCAAGGTGTCGTGTCCGTCCCGGAACACATCGGCGCTGATCGTGACCACTTCGCCCACCACCGCCTTCGCGGGCAGGGTCCCCGACGGGGTGCGGGGTCGGACATCGTCGATCACGATCCGGCCGGTCATTGGTTTAGTCCTACCACCGGTGGGCCGCGGAAGTAACGCCAGCGGTCACAACTGGGTCGCGAACACGCCGTCGACGATGAGCCGAAGACTGTCGGCAGTCGCTTCTCCGGTCACACCAAGCTCCAGGAACGACGCCACCAGGTGCTCCCGATCCTCGCTCGGGTCACCCCAGTGCGCGCCGGCCCAATCGATGACCGCGAGAATTCGGTCGTCGTCGACCACGAGGTTGCCCAGCCAGTAGTCACCGTGCACGAGCACCGACCCGTCCGGCCGTCGAGTGTGATCTTGCATCCGGCGAAGCGCCTCGGCGGCCTTTTCCACCCATGTCTCGATCTCGGCCGCGTTGAGTCCATGAGGTGAAAGCGGACGGCCAGAGATCCAGGCGGTGCGGACGCGCATGGGATGGGATCGACCGAGCGGTGTCGGGGCCAGCCCCGGTGCGTGCTCGTGAAGCGTATTGAGCGCCATGGCGGACGCGTCGGCCGCGGCCAAATCCGAGTACCGCTTCTCGAAGATCTCAGGGGGCTCACCGAGAATCATCTTTGACTCATCCGAGTCCAGCGATGCGATTCGACCGGTGATCCTGAGCGGGTCATTCGGAGCTGGGCCAACGCCGGCGAGCACCATCCATCCAGGTGCGGCCGGTCCTCCGATACCCCGCCCGACAAGGTGGGCCAAACCGGCGGTCATGGCGCGGCGGGGACCAGCCATGAGCGGCGTCACACGCTGAAGTGCAGCGGCTCCGGCCACCGGGGCGTCGAGATCGAAGACCGTCGTCGGAGCGAGCGTCGAGCGGGCCACGCCGAAACGCTGGTGAACGACCAGCCCGGCGGCCCGCAGATCGGCCACCACCCGGCCCAGCCGCGACGCCGCCCGCGAGGCTGACTTGCCCACTCGACGATCGAGGGCGCGCAGTGGGTTATAGGCGTTGTCAGCCACG
>JBPCMH010000468.1:0-13067 GCA_051002495.1 Acidimicrobiales bacterium | reverse complement strand
GGCACCCTAATCGCGGTAGCAGCGGTGAACGTGCTGCGCGACGGCATGGTCTTGGGCTACGCCATCCCGATCGACGTGGCGCGACTGTCGGCCGACCAACTGCTGGCAACGGGCAAGGTCAGCCGAGTGTGGCTGGGCATCGAAGGTGAGGACCTAGGCCGGATCCGCAGCGAAGAACTCGATGTGGCTGGCGGCGTCGTCCTCAAACGAATCAAGCCCGACAGCCCGGCCTCACGGGCCGATCTGAGCCCCGGCATGGTAATCGTTGACGTCGACGGCGAGCCGGTGCCGACCATGGCCGCCCTCGTCCTTGCCTTGCGACGACATCAGGCCGGCAGCACCGTCACGCTCACCATCTGGCACGCGCAGAAGACCTCTGAGGTCAGCATCACCCTGACCGAACGGCCGACCAACAACTAAGCCACGGCCGAAGCCACGGCCGAGATCCGCGGCCGAGATCCGCGGCAAGGATCAGCGGCGACGCGAGCGACGAGCAATGCCCACCGCGGCCGCCACGCCTGCCGCCAGCGTCGCCCCGGACGCGGCCAACGTGACTTCCTGGCGACGGTTTGGGCTCATCTCCCGCCACCACGCACCCCGCCGGGCGGCGACGACCGCCTCCTCGTTGGTCGAAGACGGCTTCCAGCCCGATGCCACCAGACGATCGCTGGCGATCACCCACGGGTGTCGCAGCCAGGGCTGGGTGCTGGGTGGGCGGGCCGACAGCCCCACCTTGAAGGCGACACGACTGGCCACACTCCGGATCGCGTCGGGCACGGGCAACCGGAAGCCGCCGCCGAGGGCCAACACCTCGCTGCCACCGATCCAGCCATTGGGAGCCACGTTGAACACGCCGTCGAGACGCTGGTCAAGGCAATGAATGATCGCTCCGACCAGGTCATCGACCGCGAGGAACTGCACAACCGGCGGTTCGGCCCGTCGGTACGCATCAGGTCCGAACAGCTTGGTCGTCAACTGATCATCGCCCGGTGCGAGCACCGTCGTGGGCCGCAGCACTGCGACGGCGACGCCAACGTGCAGACTCTCCCATGCCGCGATCAGTCGTTCGGCTTCAGCCAGATCAGCCGCGGGGGCGAACTCCGGGTTCGGCCGCAGAGGGGCGTCTTCGGTGAGCGGCACTTGATTGTTGTCCCAGGCGCCATAGACCAAGGCCGAACTGCGGTGGACGAACGCGACGGCCGCGGCGCCTCGGGCTGCACCGAGCACTGCCCGGGTGGTGTCAGCGGCGGAGCCGTCGAGCGGAAGAGCGAGGTGCACCACCGCATCGGCCCGGGTCGGCATCCACTCGGACGTCGATCGGACGTCGGCCACAACGGCTCGAACGCCGCTTGGCCAAGTGCCGTCTGGCACATCTGACCGATCGACCGCGACCACCTCGTGACCGGCGAACGCCAGCAACGGAACGAGCCTCGAGCCGACTGAACCAGCGGCGCCGGTGACCACAACGATTGCCATCGACCTACGATGCCCTTGTGAGCACCCCTGGTCCATTCGGCGGTGGCAACCCGTTTGAAGGCATGCCGATCTTTAGCGATCTGGCCCGGCTCTTCAACGCCCAGGGACCAGTCAACTGGGAGATCGCTCGACAGATCAGCGCCTGGGTGGCCACCGACGGACAAGCCGAACCGAACGTCGAGCCGAGCGAGCGGATCCGGCTGGAAGACCTGGCCAGGGTGGCCGAGTTGCATGTCGCCGACGTCACCGGGCTGTCATTGGGCGACGACGGCAAGCCGGTTGCGGTCGTGGCGGTCACCCGAGGGCAATGGACAACCGACACCCTCGCCGCCTACCGCTCGCTGCTCGAGGGTCTCGCCGGATCGCTCGGCCAGGCAACCCTGCCGCCGACCGAAGACCTGATCGATCCAACCGAAAACGACGAGGCGGCCGCGCTGCTCGGCAACATTGGCCAGATGATGGCGCCGGTGATGCTCGGACTCCAGTCCGGCTTCATGGTCGGGCATCTCGCCCGCCGGTCGCTGTCTCAGTACGACCTGCCCATCCCCCGGCCTGCGGGCCATGATCTCCAGGTCGTCGCGGCCAACGTCAACGCGTTCGCTTCCGACTGGAGCATCCCGCCCGACGACCTGCGGTTGTGGCTCTGCCTCGACCTGATCACTCACCACGCGGTGTTGGCCCGTCCTCACGTCGGGAGCCGACTGCAATCGCTTTTGGCCGAGTACGTGAGTGGGTTCCGGCCTGACCCCAACTCCCTCGAATCCCAGCTTGGATCGATCGACCCGTCGAATCCGGATTCGTGGCAGGAGGCGTTCGGGGACCCCTCCGCGATGCTGGGCGGGATGCAGACCGACGCTCAACGTGGGCTGATCCCCGCGATTGCCGCGCTGACCAGTGCGGTCGAGGGCTACGTCGACTATGTGCTCGACCAAGCCGGCTCGCGGCTGATCTCGTCGTACGGTCCGCTCAGTGAAGCCCTGCGGCGTCGCCGGGTGGAGCGCAACGACGGGGACCGATTCGTCGAGCAGATCTTCGGTCTCCGGCTGGGCCAAGACGAATACGACCGTGGTTCGGCGTTCGTTGAGGGCATCGTTGAGCGCGGTGGCGAGGCCGCCCTGGCCCGGCTTTGGCGGTCGGAGCGCGAGCTTCCCACCCCGGCCGAGGTCGACGCGCCAGGTTTGTGGCTCGAGCGCATCGACCTGCCCGACGACTAATTGAGATCAGGTCGCCGCCGGCCCCTGCAGCCGTCGGCTGACGACTCCGTAGGCCACGGCGGCCAGCGCGCAGCCGATGCCGATCGACGCGAATCCGAGATCAAGCGGTGCGCTGACGACAACGGGCATCAGCGCACCGACGACCCACACCAGTTGGAATCCGGTTTCGAAACGGGCGAAGGAACGTCCGCGAATCTCGTCCGGCGCGTCTCGCTGCACCAGCGCATCGAAGGCGAGCTTGCCGGCCGAGGCGGCCACCCCGACGACGGCGGCCATGACCACGGCCGAGCCGAGGCCCACGAACTGCGAGGCGGCCAGGCCGGCTACCGCAGTGAGCGCGAGGCAGGCGGTGAGCATCTGCTCCTCCCGCACGATCCCCCGCACCCGGGGAGCCACAGCAGCACCCGCAAGGCCCGCCGCCATGCTCGCGGCGAGGACCACGCCAAACCACCACGACGGCGCGTCTAGGCGGCGAAAGCCGAAGGCCACCAAGAAGGTCAGGAACCCAACGACTGACCGCAACAGAGCCATCGCGGCGCTGGCAACGGCGATCGACGGGTGCGGCCGTACGGGATCGGACGTCGCCGATTCGGCGCCGTCGCGCGCCTGGGGCGCCCGCCGCTCCTCGATGCGAATCCCGGCGAAGCCGGCGGCGAGGAACGCGACCGCCCCCAGTCGCAGCACCCACCGACCGTCGAGCAGACGCAAGATGATCACGCCTGGAACGGCCGCGACGAACCCACCCAGCACCCCGACGATGGCCAGCTTGGCGTTGGCCTCGACCAGTTCGTCGGTGTCATCGACCGCGGAGGGCACGAGCGAGCTCTTGGCCACCGAATAGGCCTTCGACAAGATGAGCGCGGCGAACGCGGCCGGGAAGAGAAACAACGAGTCGAGATATCTGGCCATCACCAGGCACGTGGCGGCCCGTCCCACCGCAGCCAAGACAACCATGGCCCGTCGGCCGCGCTTCGAGCGGTCAATGGCTGGGCCCAGAAAGGGCGCCACGACAGCGAACGGCGCCATGGTCAACAACAGCGAAAGGGCGACCCGGCCTCTGGCGTCGCTGGGAGAGATCGAGAAGAACAGCGAGCCGGCCAAGGCCAACGTCATCAGCGCATCCCCGCCCATCGAAAGGCCGTGAGCGGCCGCCAACCGGGCAAACGGGCCAGCGGCGCGGGCACTGGAAGCCGCTGGGGGGCGCTGCAACGGGCGCCAGCCCGGAGCCTCGGTCACCGTCGCATCGTAGGGCCCACCCCACGGTGACGGTGCGTGACCACCGTTTGGGCCATATCCGGGTGTTGACACTACCTACCGTGTGAATAGCCCTCAAGAAGCCCACGGAGCGTGACGAAGTTTTGAGTATGTCCGACCTCAGCAATCTCCTTGGAAGTGTCTATGGCGAAGGCAGCCCGGACGGTCCCCCCGTCCAGCACGAGCCCGCAGCCGACGATCGCGGCCCGGCCTGGGCCGATGACGCCCGCCTCGACGAGGCGTTCGAGAACTGGACCCCGGGGCCTGGTCCCGACGCCGGTGCTCACGAGCGCGACATGATGTCGACGCCCGACGTTGAGTTCCCCGCGCCGACCGACCCCGATCAGGATCTGGCCGCCGCTCTCTCCGCCGCCTTGGCCGCCGACAGGGTCGAGCCGGCACCGCCCCAGGCGATGCACGCGCCGCAGCCGGTCATGCAGGCGCCGCAGCCCGCGCCGATGGCGCCCGTGGCAGCGATGCCTTCGATGCAGGCTCAGCCGGCGTACGCCCCAGTTGCCGCTCCGGCGATGACGGCGCCCGGCGTCACGCCAGCCTCCGGCCCAGTTGCCATGTGGCAACACGGCGACGACGACATTTACCCGCTCGGCCGCAAGGCCGGCAAAGGCAAGCGCCGGGGCTGAGCCCCGACCGCTGACCGCCGTCGGACCCGTCAGCCAGCAACCAACTTGTAGCCGAGGCCCCGGATCGTGATGATCGTCCGGGGCCTCGACGCTTCCTGTTCCACCTTCGAGCGGAGCCGCTTGATGTGCACGTCCAGCGTCTTGGTGTCGCCCACGTAGCCAGGGCCCCACACCCGGTCGATGAGCACATCCCGCGTCATCACCCGGCCCGCGTTCAACAGCAGGAGTTCAAGCAGCTCGAACTCCTTCAACGGCAAGTTGACCTCGGCCCCTCGAATGCGCACCTCGTGCCGCTCCGGATCAAGGCTTACATCGCCGACCTCGATAGCGCCCGGAACGGTGGCCGCGACCGAAACTCTCGGGGCTCGGCGAAGGGCGGCCCGTATGCGCGCCACCAACTCTCGTAGCCGATATGGCTTGGTCACGTAGTCGTCCGCGCCCACCTCGAGGCCGACCACGGTGTCGATCTCGGATGCCTTCGCCGTGACCATGATGATCGGCACGTCCGAGCGACGACGGATCTCCCGACACACGTCGACACCCGACACCTTCGGCAGCATGAGATCGAGCAACACCAGATCGGGACGGACAACATCGAACAACTCGAGGGCCTCAGCCCCATCGCGAGCGACCGTGACCAGAAAGCCTTCCCGAGCCAGGCCGACCTGCAGCGCCTCGACAAACGACTCCTCGTCCTCGACCACCAGGATCACCGCCTGCGGTTCGGCCACTAGCCGGCTTCTGCCTGGATCGGCCGCTGGGCCAAAGGCAGCCGCAGCGTGAAGGTGGAGCCACGACCTTCCTTGCTCGTGACGCGCACGTCGCCGCCGTGATTGGTCACCACGTGCCTGACAATGCTCAAGCCAAGCCCGGTGCCTCCGGTTTCGCGGGAACGGGCTCGATCCACCCGATAGAACCGCTCGAAGATGCGGCTGAGATCCCGCGTGGGGATGCCGATGCCGTGGTCGCGCACGGCCACCTCGACCCAGTCGCCGTCTACCTTCACCCTGACCTGCACCCGGCTGTCGCCATCGCTGTACTTGACCGCGTTTTCGAGCAAGTTGTGCATGGCCGACACCAACTGCCGTCGGTCCCCCAGCACGGTGAGACCGGCACCCGGCTCGGCTGCCTCGAGCCCGATGCCGCGATGCTCGGCCAGCGACCGCACCCGTTCAACCGCCTCAGCCACCACGAGGTGGACGGGGATGGGGTCGCGATCTGGACCTCCCTCCGCTTCGATCCGACTGAGGTCGAGCAAGTCATCGATGATCCGAGCCACCCGAAGCGCCTCGGTCTGCATCCGGTCGGCGAACCGGCGAACGGTCTCGGGGTCCTGTTCATCGACGAGGGTCTCCGCCAAGAGGCCAAGCGCCCCGATCGGCGTCTTCAACTCATGGGAGATGTTGGCCACAAAATCGCGGCGGATGGCGTCGACGCGGCGGCGCTCGGTGACATCGTCGATGACCGCCACCGCGCCAGTTGACCGAGGACCGTCATCGAGAGGAAACGCGGTGACCTGCAGCGAACGCCGGGGAGGGCCGAACAACTCGATGGTCTCCCGCTCGCTCGCCCCGGAGAGCGCGCCGTGGAGGAGGCGGTAGACAATCTCGCCGGCAATCGGCGAAGCCGGCCCGTCGGCGAGCACCTCCCTGGCATGGGAATTCGTGTAAACCACTTCACCAACCTCGTCGCAGATCACCAGGCCCGTCGGCACCCGGCCGAGGGCCGACACGAGTCGGCCCGCCGCGGTGAGGTGGTAGTCGACCCGCATCCCTGAGGCGTCGGCGGCTCGCTCGAGGCCCAGCAGGGCCGATTCCAGCCCTCGCCCCGGCGCATCATGGCCGGCGGCGTCGAGCCGAGAGGTGACGGCCTGGACCCGGCGGGACATGGCAGTCCGGAACCACAGCGCGCCGAGCCCCGCTCCGACGATGGCGGAGACGGCGGCGATCGCGATCACGGCACCGGTGGACACGCGACCATCGTACGGCCGACGGCCAGCTCCCTCCGACCTTCCCGTCCATCCCACCGATGCCCTGTTTGGGATGTTCGCCGCGCCGCCCGGATCCGTTCATCTCACGTTCACTCGGCGGCCAGGTGGCCGTGCGATCGTGTCTGTGATGCCGCGGGTGACCGACCTCCCTTCCCCCCACCCAGACGCCGAGACGGCCGCGCCCGCCGGTTCGGAAACTGCGGTCTTCACGATCGCGGATCTACGGTTCTGGTACGGCAAGTTCATGGCGCTCCGCGATGTCGACCTGGAGATCCAGCCCGCGGAAATCACCGCGTTCATCGGTTCGTCCGGGTGCGGCAAGAGCACGCTCCTGCGGTGCCTGAACCGCATGAACGACCTGATCCCTGGCACGAGGGTCGAAGGCCTCGTCTCCTATCGGGATGTCGATCTCTACGCCGACGAGGTCAACCCGATCGAGGTTCGCCGTCGGATCGGCATGGTCTTCCAACGACCCAACCCCTTCCCGAAGTCGATCTTCGACAACGTGGCCTATGGACCGCGCATCAACGGGTTCGCCAAGAGCGAGATCGCTGACCTGGTTGAGGAGTCGCTGCGGCGGGCCGCGCTGTGGGACGAGGTGAAGGACAAGCTCAAGAAGAGCGCTCTGTCGCTGTCTGGCGGTCAGCAGCAGCGACTGTGCATCGCCCGCGCCGTGGCGGTCCGGCCCGAGGTGATTCTCATGGACGAGCCGTGCTCTGCCCTCGACCCGATCTCGACCATCCGCATCGAGGAACTCATGCTGGAACTCAAACGGGACTACACGATCATCATCGTGACCCACAACATGCAACAGGCGGCCCGGGTGTCGGATCGGACGGCCTTTTTCACCGCAGAAGCTGATCCCACATCCGGCGAGCGGACAGGCCTGCTCGTGGAGTACGGCGACACCCAGACGATGTTCAGCCAGCCGAGCGATCAACGGACCGACGACTACATCACCGGCCGCTTTGGCTAGCCGAGTTGTTCCGCACCGGTTCACGACCCGAGGAAGACCACCCCCCATGCAACGACGACGACCGCATCACTTCCGGTCACTGATGGCCCTGGCCGTTGCGCTCAGCGTTGTGCTGGGCGCGTGCGGCGGATCGTCAAGCAGCACCGGCAACGGTCGCAGCGCAGACAACCTGAGCGGCACCCTCAACGCGTCCGGCGCCACCTTCCCGCTCGCGTTCTATGAGGAATCAATCGCTGCCTTCAGCGAGGCGCATCCCGGCGTGACGATCAACTACGGCGGCGGCGGCTCCGGCAAGGGACGCCAAGACCTGGCCGACGGCGTTGTCGACTGGGCGGGCACCGACGGACTGGTGAAGGCCGAGGACCTCGACAAGTTCAAGGGTGACTTCCTGTACTTCCCGACGGTCGCCGCTCCCATCACGGTCGCCTACAACTTGGACGGTGTCAGCGACCTCCGGCTGTCGCCGGAGACGATCGCGAAGATCTTCCAGCGTGAGGTCACGAACTGGAACGACGCGGCGATTGCGGCCGACAACCCGTCGGCCAAGCTGCCGAACAAGCCGATTGTGGTCGCCCATCGCGCGGACAGCTCCGGCACGACCGAGAACTTCACCAAGTTCCTCGACGCCGCGACTCCTGCATGGACCCTCGAGGCTGGCAGCACGGTGACCTGGCCCGAAGGCACGCAGGCAGGGAACGGCAACACCGGCGTGGCCCAAATCATCCAGTCGTCCGCCGGAGTAATCGGCTACGTCGACTTGTCTGACGCCAAGGCCGCGAAACTCGCCACCGCCCTGATCAAGAACAAGAGCGGCGCCTTCGTTGCACCGACGCTCCCCGGCGCCAGCGCGGCTCTGGCTGGAAGCACCATCAATGACGACCTCACCTACAACCCACTCTGGGCTGACGGCGCGGACGCCTACCCCATCACCGCACCGACGTGGATCATCGCCTACGTGCAGCAGGACTCCGCGGCGAAGGGTGCCACGCTCAAGGCCTTCCTCACGTTTGTGCTCACCGACGGCCAGGACCTGGCAACCGAGGTCGACTACGCCCGCCTGCCGAACTCACTTCAGAAGCGCGCGCTGGCCCAGATCGACCAGTTGGTCGTCCCGGCGAGCTGATCCTTTGACCCGCTACGCCCATCGCCGACCATGACTGCCCCGACTCTTTCGCTCGACAGCCGACGGAGAAGCGCTCTCGCCGATCGGATCTTCCGGTCGTTGGCCGTCGCCGCGGGGGCCACGGTCTTGGCGGTACTCGGCCTCATCGCGGTCTCGACAACACGCGATGCGTGGCCCGCCTTCGCGCAGGAGGGCTTCGGATTTCTGACCTCGAGCGAGTGGAGTCCCGCCCAGGGCCGATTCGGCGCCCTGGCGTTCATTTACGGCACGCTCGTCATCTCGGCCATCGCCTTGATGCTGGCCGTTCCGGTCAGCATCGGCATCGCGTTGTTCATCACTGAAGTCGCAGGACCACGCCTGCGGCAGCCGACCATCTACCTGATCGACCTCCTCGCCGCGGTGCCATCGGTCGTCTACGGGCTGTGGGGCGTGTTGGTGCTCGGCCCGTTCGTGTTCGGCCTCTACGACTCGATGAGCGGGGCACTGAGCGGCGTGCCCGTCGTCGGCGCTCTCTTCGAAGGACCGGTCAACCAGAAGAGCTACATGACCGCTGGCTTCATCCTGGCGATCATGATCCTCCCGATCATCACGTCGGTGACCAGAGAGGTCTTCGCCACCGTTCCCGTTGACGACAAGGCCGGCGCGCTGGCGCTCGGCGCGACGCGGTGGGAGATGATCCGCGGTGCAGTATTTCCCTATGCCCGAAGCGGGGTCATGGGCGCGGTCATGCTCGGCCTCGGGCGGGCCATGGGCGAGACCATCGCCGCGGCGCTCGTCATCGGTTCTGCCCCATCGATTTCGGCCCGCCTTTTCGGCTCCGGTGACGCGATGGCTGCGGTGATCGCCAACCAGTTCGGCGAAGCCGGCGGAGTACATCGAGCCGCTCTCATCGGCCTCGGTGTCGTGTTGTTTGCCATGACCATCTTGGTCAACGTTGCCGCCCGCTTCGTCGTGACGCGGACTGAGCGGAAGATGGGTGCCCCTTCGTGACCGCGTCGATCGACCTGGCCGAGGCACTTCGGGGTGGCGTTGGAGCCTCGGTCTCGAGGAGTCGGCGTTGGCGGAGCAGCGTGGCGACGTTGCTGATCACCATCTCCGTCGCTCTGGCGCTCGTACCGCTGGTGTTCATCCTGGCTTACGTGGCGCAGAAGGGCATCGGGGTCGTCAACCTGGCCTTCCTCACTGAGGACATCCCGATCTCCTCAAGGCGCCCGGGGCCGGGCATGGGAGCCGCGATCGTCGGCACGCTGGTCATCACTGGCGGTGCGACCGCGATGGCTGTGCCGCTCGGGGTGATGGCCGCGATCTACCTCAACGAGTACAACCGGAACGGGCTGCTGGGCCAGGTCATCCGGACCATGGCCGATGTCATGACGGGCGTGCCGTCCATCGTGATGGGCCTGTTCATCTACTCGGTGTGGGTTCTCCGATTTGGTCTCAGCGGCTTCGCCGGAGCGCTGGCGCTCGGCGCGCTGATGCTCCCCATCGTCATCCGCTCCACCGAGGAGATTCTTCGTCTGGTCCCCCAGCAGCTCAGGGAGGCCAGCCTTGCCCTCGGAGCGCAGCGCGCCACAACAATCGTGCGGGTGGTGCTACCCGCCGCCCTACCGGGCATCACCAGCGGCGTGCTGCTGGCCGTGGCACGGGCAGCCGGAGAGACCGCCCCGCTGCTGTTCACGATTGGCGCCGCCCGTCGAGCCAACGTCGACCTCTTCGCCGGGGCCAACACTGCCCTGGCGGCCCAGATCTTCCGCAACGCCCAGCTGCCGTTCGAGGCTGCTCAGGATCGAGCCTGGGGTGCTGCGTTCACGCTCATCGCCCTGGTGCTGATCCTGACCGTCGTCGCTCGACTCGTGAGTCGACGATTCGCGACCAAGACCTGAACCACTTAGTTCAACGGCCGAGGGGGCACATAGCGCGCCATCCACCGATCACCGCGCTGGAGCACCCAGGCCGACGCAGTCGCACACGGCCAGTCGGAGTAGCCCTCACCGTTGTGGTTCAACACCTCGGGCGCGAGCGCGCGAAGAACGCCCGGGATCACGTCGCCATGGGTGGCGAGGACCATCACATCGCTGGCCCGCTTGACGAGCGCGAGCGTGGAGCGGACACGACCCTCAGCGAGGTCTTCTGAGACTTCGATCGAGACGGCATCGCCGGCCACGGCCCCTGCCGTCGCCTGACACCGAGCTGCCGGACTCGACATGACCCTGGCGAACGGCAGCAACCGGAGGCGCGCCGCGATGTCAACGCTTTGGGCTCGACCCCGGACGGTGAGCGGGCGCTCCTCGTCGGGGCCATCATGGCTACCAGGGTGGCTTGCGTCGCCGTGCCGGACGAGCACGATCTGCGGACCACCACGGCGCGTCTCGCCGAGGCAGGCCAGGTCGTCGACCACAGGACGATCGCGTTTGTAGGAAAGCTTCGCTCTGGCCTTCTTCACCGGGAGCCACTCGACCGAGTCGACCTCGGCGTTCTCGGCGAAGGAGCCCCCGGTCACCTCCATCGCCCAGTACCGCACCCGCTTGACCCGGCCGCTGCGATCGTCATACACGGTGCCGACCAACTCTGGTCCGAGGCACCCTGTGTACCCAACCTCCTCGGTCACCTCCCTGACCGCGCAGTCAGAATCGAGCTCACCCTCGTCGGCCTTGCCCTTGGGGAAGGTCCAGTCGTCATAGCGGGGGCGATGAGCGATCAGCACTTCCAAACTCCCGTCCTCGCAGCGACGCCACGGGATTCCCCCCGCGGCCTTGACTCGACCTTGATCGTCGAAGACTGGGCTCATCGGCGGGTGCCGATGCCGTGGGGCGCTTGGCGGCTGCGAGCGACGGCGAGCTCCTGGAGGTGGGCTTGGGCTGAGGTGCCAGAGGCGGGGCACCGCCTCCAGGTGCCACTAGCCAGCAACTCCCATGACTGATCGGTGTGTTCGAGGTTTGCGTCGATGATCTCCTCGAGCCGCTGCACGAGTGCCGGCGTCTCGATCGGAACCACGACCTCGATTCTCCGATCGAGGTTGCGGGCGCGCAGGTCAGCCGAAGAAAGAAAGTGGCGCCGGTCAGCACCGTTGCCGAACACGAAAATGCGCGAGTGCTCCAAATATCTCCCCACCGAGGCACGGACCCTGATGTTGTCGGACAGACCGGAGACCCCCGGTCGCACGCAGCAGATCGATCTGACGATGAGGTCGACAGGAGTGCCGGCCTGAGAAGCGGCGTACAGCGCGTCGATCACAGGACGGTCGTCGAGGCCGTTCATCTTGAGGATGATTCGACCGTCCGGACCCAGAGCGGCCTGCTCGTCGATCCATTCGATGATGCGCTGCCGAACATTGATCGGCGCGATCGCGACCTTCCGGAACGAGGCCTGGCGGCTGTAGCCGGTCAAGAAGTTGAACAAGTCGGTCAGGTCACGACCGATGTCGGCATCAGAGGTGAGCAGGCCGACGTCTTCATAAAGGCGGGCCGTCCGAGGGTTGTAGTTGCCGGTGCCGATGTGGCAGTAGCGCCGCACCCCCTCGGGTTCTTGGCGGACCACCAGGGCGATCTTGCAATGCGTCTTCAACCCGACGATGCCGTACACCACGTGCACCCCGGCGTCTTCCAGGGCTTTGGCCCACGCAATGTTGGCCTGTTCGTCGAACCGTGCCTTGAGCTCGACCAGAACAGCCACCTGTTTGCCCCGCTCGGCCGCACGAATCAAGGCCTTCACGATCGGGCTGTCACCCGAGGTCCGATACAGGGTCAACTTGATGGCCAGGACGTCCGGGTCGCCGCCGGCCTGCTTGATGAAGGCTTCGACAGACGTCGTGAACGACTCATACGGGTGGTGCACAAGCACCTCTCGCTCACCGAGCACGTCGAAGATGTTGATCGCGTCGCCATCATCGTCGAGAAGACGGGGCTGGGTGACTGGCAGCCAGGGCTCCTGCTTGAGGTCAGGACGCTCCAGGTCGTACAAGGTCCAGAGACCGCTCAGATCGATGGGCGCCGATGACCAGAAGACATCCTTGTTGTCGAGCTCGAGCTCGCGCGCCAACAACTCGGCGATCTCCGGCGTCGCCGCGCCGTCGATCTCGAGACGAACGGCCCGGCGGAACCGCCGACGACGGAGCTCCATCTCCACCGCCGCCAGCAGGTCGTCGGCCTCGTCCTCCTCAAGGGTGAGGTCGGCGTTGCGAGTCACGCGAAACGCGAAGTGGGACTCGATCTCCATGCCCGGGAACAAGGTGTCGAGGTGAGCAGCGATGACATGCTCCAGCGCGACGAACCGTTCGCCGTCGGGAGTGACCACGAACCTCGGCAGCAGGTGTGGGATCTTCACCCGGGCGAATCGCCGTTCGGCCGACGACGGGTCGCGAACCAAGACGGCCGGGTTCAGTGACAGGTCTGAG
>JBPCMH010000467.1:0-5657 GCA_051002495.1 Acidimicrobiales bacterium | reverse complement strand
GCTCCGCCTCCCGGTCGTGCTCTTCGCCGCAGGTGGCGGCGGCCGGCCAGGCGATATCGACTCCCATGGCGTCTCTGGTCTCGACACGATGGCGTTTCGCCTGTTCGCGGAGTTCAGCGGTCTCGTCCCGCTCATCGGGATCACATCCGGCCGCTGTTTCGCTGGCAACGCCGCACTGCTGGGTTGTTGTGACGTGGTGATCGCGACCAAGGGCGCGAACATTGGCATGGGCGGCCCGGCGATGATCGAAGGGGGCGGGCTCGGCGTCTACCCACCGGAGGCCATCGGCCCGCTCGACGTGCAGGTGGCGAACGGCGTCGTGGACATCGCCGTCGACGACGAACAAGCCGCAGCCGACAAGGCCAGGGAGTACCTCGCCTACTTCCAGGGCCAACGCGGCGAGTTCGTCGAACCCGATACGGCCGGCCTGCGCCACGCCGTCCCGGAGAATCGGGTGCGCGTCTACGACATGCGGGCCTTGATCGCTGGCCTGGCCGACGTCGACAGCGTGCTTGAACTGCGGGCAGGATTTGCCGCCGGCATGATCACCTCCTTGATCCGGGTCGGAGGCTTTCCGCTCGGTGTGATCGCCAACAATCCCCACCACCTCGGCGGCGCCATCGACGCCGATGCAGCCGACAAGGCCAGCCGGTTTCTCCAACTCTGTGACGCGTTCGACCTGCCCGTGCTCAGCTTGTGCGACACCCCGGGGTTCATGGTTGGGCCGGCCGCCGAAGAGACCGCCCTAGTGCGCCACGTGAGCCGGATGTTCGTCACGGGCGCGAATATCGATGTGCCGATGATGACGATCATCACGCGCAAGGCCTACGGCCTCGGTGCCCAGGCGATGGCCGGGGGCAGCTTCAAGTCACCGGTCTTCACCGTCGCGTGGCCGACGGGCGAACTGGGTGGCATGGGCCTCGAAGGCGCGGTGCGCCTTGGATTTCGGCGCGAGCTCGACGCCATCGAAGACGACACAGAGCGGGAGGCGGCGTTCCAGGAGATGGTGAGCCGGTCCTACGAGCATGGGAAGGCGTTGAACGCCGCGACGCACTACGAGATCGACGACGTTATCGACCCCGCCGATTCGCGCCGGTGGATCATCGCCGCCATCGACTCACGTCCGTCGTCGACGATTCGCGGCAAACGCCGACCGAACATCGACACCTGGTAACGCCCTGCGCCCGAGAATCGCTCGGAGGGTGCGTCCGCTCGTCTCGGAGTTCAGACCGTGTGACCGCAGGGCGCCAGCACCATGTCGCCGTTCGGCTTGGCTGACATCGAGCGGATCCGCATCTTGCACACCGGGCACGTGACAGGGCGCGCTTCGGCCTCGGCTTCCGAGGCGATGCCGTTCAGCACCTCGGCCGCCCGGCGCAGATGTTTCGGGTCGCTGACCTTCGGGTCCATCCTGACGCTGACGTAGCCGTCCTCGTGCAACTCCACGGTCACCTTGCCTAGCGAATCATCCACGGTGCAGTCTGCCCTATTCCACCGAGAAAAATGTGACAGCCCGCACCGATGCCGTCGAATGCTGGCCGCTTGATCAACTCAGGCCGGAACCGCTGGGGAGACGATGCTGACTCGACCGGCGACCGGATCAACCTCGACGGTGGCTCCGTCGGGGATGGCGGTCATGGCGTCGGTGGCGCCGATCACCGCGGGTAGGCCAAGCTCGCGAGCGATCACCGCGGCGTGGCAGAGCAGCCCGCCCTCCTGGGTGACCAAGGCCCCGGCCATACCCAGCACCGCGTTGTAGGTGGGTGCGGTGTAAGGCGTCACGATCACGTCGCCTGGTTCGACCAGTGCCAGCGCTTCGGCCGCGTCGTGCACGACCCGGGCGACACCAACGAACGACTCCTTGCCGATCCCCATGCCGGTGAGCAACTCGGTAGAGGCGTCGGCCTCAAGGGTCTCGGTCACGGCGAGCACGATCCGCGTGAACGCGGCCAGGTTCGGCGGAAGGAGATGGATCGGCGGCGGCGGTTCCTCGGGCCCGATACGCAAGGGCGCGTCGAGCGAGGCCCACGACTGGCGCTCCTCAGCCCGCCGCGCGATCTCGGCGGTGGTGATCGACTCGTCACCCTGAAGGGCTCGCGCTATCTCCTCGACGGTGAGCTCGAACACGTCACCGGCCGCTTTGAGCCGACCGCCGCCAGCCAGCCGGCGCCCGGCCTCGAGCACGGCGCGGCGGAGGAGCCCAGCCGGCCATTCGTAGGTGAGAGGCCCGTTCTCGTCGCGAAGCCCGTAGGAGATCCGTGCGTCCTCCACCAGATCGTCGAAGACGGCCCGATGCTCGGCCGGCACGTCAGATCGCAGCCCGGCCAGCGCCTCGACCGCTGCGCTGTCGTCGTCCTCATCGACCGCGCTCTCACCCGCCGCGCCGCGAATGGCCGTGAGCAGCACCTCAGGCAGTTCGATCAGGCACCGGTCTTCCACCTCGTAGCCCGTGGTCAAGCGCCACCCGTTCTCGCGGAGAAACTCATCGAGCAAGGTGGAGACTTCGGCCGAGGCCCCGCGAGCCTCGTCGAGTGAGGACAGCGACAGCGGGTCGACGCCTGCGTTGCGGAGCGCAGCAGCAACCGCCCTGAGCTTCTGTCCCGGCGCTCGGGTTGCCGGCGAGGCCTTCACCAGGGCACGGAACGTGTTGTCGCGGTGGAGGCCCCAGTCCTCGAGATGGACCATGAGGTTGCCGAGTGGTCCCATGTCAGATACGTGCAGCCGGAAGTGCAGACGAGCGCTGGCGATGACGTGGGAGTAGAGCTCCCGCAGATGATCCCCGGCCTCCTCGTCGCTCAACGTAGCGAGGTCGACATCGGTGAAGCGGAGGTTCGTGGCAATCAGCTCCGGCTTCCAGGTCGACTCCCACATGGCGATCTCATCGCGCCAGCGCTTCTGCTCCAGCGACACCTTGGCGCGGCGTTCGGCCTTGCGAAATGTCGGGTGAAATCGAGACACCAGCCGCAACACAACGTCGGGCGGTTGGGGAAGATCGACCCCACCGCCAACGAGGGGCACGAGCCGGCGATAGAAGCGACCGTTGACCCACTTGAGGTCCATGGTCTTCAGCGGCGCACCAAACAAGGCACACCCCTCGGCGAACCCCGTAGAGAACGACTCACTGAAGATGTCGCGTTGGATGAGTGACGGTGTCGGGCCGCAGTGTGAGCTGTCGAGCAGCCACGTGCCAGGGCCGGGTTTCGGCCACGCCGGGCCGGGCTGGTCGGTGGTGGGCTTGCCGGTCGCTGTCGCCATGGTCCCCGCTCGTCGTCTACTGGGCCTCAACCTACGTCGCCGGAACCAGCCGCGCCCAAGTCGAGGGCTCAGGTGTCGTCGCTCCATCGGCGCAAGAGCTCGAAGGGGAAGATGCCGGTGTCGTGGCCGTCGTTCCAGAGAAAGCCGAGTCCCCACGCTCCCACGGTGCGGACGTCCTCGATGCGGAGCGGTAACGGGCTCGATGGCGTCGGCCACGCAACACCACCGGCGTCGCGGATATCGCGGCACGTCGCGCACGGACACGTGGTGCGGAGGTCCTCGGCGGCGAAGAAGGCCTCGTAGCCATCGAGGAAGGTCATCGTCAGACCTCGGTCGCGCTCGACATCCATCGCAGCAGGCTGAAAGCGTTCATCGGTCATTGGTACCAGCCTGGCTTCCGGACCGGCCACCCTCCCAATGCGGGGCAGGCATGACAGACTGAACATCCCCTAAGGGACCACGACATGCCCTCACTGCGGGGTGCGAAGGAGACCAACATGGCAACGGAATCATTGGAACGGGCGGTCGCGAGCACGAAGGCCCTGCTGGCCAAGGTCAACGCGGACAACCTCGGTCGGTCGACGCCGTGTGCGTCTTGGGACGTAAGGGGCCTGGTGAACCACATCGTCGGCGGCATGCAGTTCTTCAACGCGGCCGCGTCGGGCGAGAAGCCTCCCGAAGGCGATGCCGATGTTGCCGACACCGACTTCGTCGGCGCGTTCAGCGACGTCGCGAAGCAGGTCGTCGCCAAGCTCGGCGAACCCGGCGCCCTCGAAGCCACCTACGACCTGGGCTTCGCGCAGCTTCCCGGCAGCGCGTTCCTCGGGCTGGCGTCGCTTGACACCTTCCAGCACGGCTGGGACCTCGCGTCGGCCCTCGGAGAGTCAACCGATCTCGATGCCGACCTCGCGGCCCAACTGCTCGCCCAGGCACAGGCATCGATCCCCGACACCTTCCGAGGCCCAGAGGGCGCGCCCTTCGGCCCCAGGGTCGAGGTTGCGGAGACCGCGCCGGCTGCTGACCAACTGGCCGGGTTCCTCGGCCGCCAGGTCTGATCGAGGCACCATTGAACGGGTCCGCTAGAATTCTAGAATGGAAGAGCGTTTCTCGGATCCAGACGCCGCCCACCCCCGGTTCGCCAAGTTGGGCCTGACGTTCGACGACGTCCTCCTAGTGCCCGGCGAGTCCGACGTATTGCCCCACGAGGTCGACACGTCTTCGTTGTTCACGCCGAACATCCGGCTCGCGGTGCCCATCGTCTCGGCCGCCATGGACACCGTCACCGAGGCCCGGCTCGCCATCGCGCTGGCCAGGGCGGGCGGCATGGGCATCATCCATCGCAATCTGTCCATCGCCGACCAGGCTGTGGAGGTCGACCGGGTCAAGCGCTCGCAGTCGGGGATGATCGAGGATCCGGTCACCCTCACCGCCGACAGCCAGGTGTACGACGCTCTTGAGCTGATGGCCAAGTACAAGGTCTCGGGCGTACCCATCGTCGCCCACGACGGCACGCTCGTCGGTCTGCTCACCAACCGCGACCTCCGGTTCGTCGACGACCACGACCAGCCCATCAGCGCCGTCATGCGCCGCCCGCCGCTCATCACCGGAAAGGTCGGCACGACACTCGACGAGGCCAAGCAGATCCTGTGGCAGAACCGCATCGAGAAGCTGCCCATCGTCGATGACGACGGCAAGCTTCGCGGCCTCATCACGATCAAGGACATCACCAAGCGCGACGACTTCCCCCACGCCACCCAGGACGACCGAGGTCGACTCCGAGTCGGCGCCGCCGTTGGGGTGGGCACCGATGTCATGGACCGCTGTGAGGCCCTCGTCGCCGCCGGCGTCGACGCCCTCGTGGTCGACACCGCACACGGTCACAGCCGAGGTGTTCTCGACACGGTCAAGGAGGTCAAGTCCCGCTGGGACATCGAGGTCGTGGCCGGCAACATCGCCACAGCCGAAGCGGTGCGGGCGCTGGTCGCCAACGGTGCCGACGCCGTCAAGATCGGCATCGGCCCGGGCTCCATCTGCACCACGAGGGTCGTGACCGGCGTTGGCGTGCCGCAGATCACCGCCATCGTCGACTGCGCCGAGGCCGCCGACGAACTCGGTGTGCCCATCATCGCCGACGGTGGCATCCAGCACTCCGGCGATATCGCCAAGGCGCTCGCCGCAGGGGCCAGCACCGTGATGCTGGGCTCGATGTTCGCCGGCATCGACGAGGCGCCGGGCGAGGTCATCGTCCACCAGGGCGAGCGGTACAAGGACTACCGCGGCATGGGCTCGATGGGCGCCATGGGCGACCGGTCGTCGGCACGCGAAGACTCCGGCAAGGCGCGCAGCTACTCCAAGGACCGCTACTTCCAGGGCCACGTCGACGAAACCGAGAAGCTCGTACC
>JBPCMH010000466.1:0-3637 GCA_051002495.1 Acidimicrobiales bacterium | reverse complement strand
GATCAGGGATGCCAACGTCGTTGAGGGTGAGGCCGGTGGCATCACCCAGCACATCGGTGCCTACCAGGTCGTGCGCAACGACAAGCTCATCACGTTCATCGACACGCCGGGCCACGCCGCGTTTACCCAAATGCGCGCTCGCGGCGCCGATGTGACCGATATCGCGGTCCTCGTAGTTGCCGCAGACGACGGCGTGATGCCCCAGACAATTGAGGCCATCAACCACGCGAAAGCGGCCCAAGTGCCGATCGTCGTGGCCATCAACAAGATCGACCGTGAAAACGCTGATCCGAATCGTCTGAAGCAACAGCTCTCCGAGTATGAGTTGGTGCCGGAGGACTGGGGTGGCGAGACGATCATGGTGGAGATTTCCGCCTTGCAGAATCTCGGCATCGATGACCTTCTCGAGCAGTTGCTGTTGGTTGCCGAGCTCGCGGCGCTCGTGGCCAACCCCGAGGGCCCAGCCTTCGGGTCGGTGCTCGAAGCCCACCTCGATGTCGGTCGGGGTCCGGTCGCCACCGTTCTCATTGAGCGCGGAACGCTTCGCGTCGGCGAGACCGTTGTCGTCGGTGCGGCCTGGGGTCGGGTCAGAGCCATGATCGACGACAAGGGCGAGCAGGTGAAGGAGGCCATGCCTTCTACACCGGTGCAGGTGCTCGGCCTGTCCGACGTCCCCGAAGCGGGCGATGAGATCCGGGCCACCGACGAGGACAAGATCGCCAGGGCCATCGCAGAAGTGCGCGAGCAGCGCCGCCGGGTGCAGAACCAGCTCGAGACGGCATCGGCCACCGGTGGTGGCGCCAAGTTGGAGGACATCTTCGAGCAGATCCAGCGCGGCGAGACGGCCACGCTGAACCTGATCCTGAAGGCTGACGTGCACGGTTCGCTCGAAGCGGTCACGGCCAGCATGAAGAAGCTGGAGCGCGACGACGTCAAGATCAGTTTCGTTCACCGGGCCGTTGGTGCTATCAGCGAGAGCGACATCCAGCTCGCTTCGGCGTCGGGGGCCACCATCCTCGGCTTCAACGTCCGCCCAGACCGCAAGGCCAGGGAGGTCGCCGACCAGCTCGACGTGGAGATCCGTACCTACGAGATCATCTACAAGCTGCTCGAAGAGATCGAGGCCGCCATGCTCGGCATGCTGGCTCCCGAGTTCGAAGAGGTGGTCACGGGCGAAGCCGAGGTGCGAGAGATCTTCTCGACGCCGCGCGGCAAGGTTGCCGGTTGCTACGTCCTAACCGGAACGATCGCCCGCAACTCGAAGGTGCGCTACCTCCGCGAAAGCACAATCATCTGGAAGGGCAGCCTGCCGTCGCTCCGTCGATTCAAGGACGACGTCAGGGATGTGGCCGCCGGCTTCGAGTGCGGCATCATGTTGTCCGATTTCCAGGATCTCAAGGCCGGCGACGTCATCGAGACTTTCGATGAGGTCGAGATCCCCCGAACCTAAGAGCTAGCCGACGACTGGGCCGGATATCGGCTCAGCCGTCGGAAGAGGTCGGTCCGATGCATGTAGAGGCACGTCGGTTTGAGCTGCGGTTGGCAGGGGCGCGCTCGCTCAAAGAGAAGCGCTCGCGTATTCGGCCAATCCTCGATGGGGCGAGGGAGCGCTACCGCGTCGCCGCAGCCGAAGTCGCCTATCAGAACCAGTGGCAACGGGCCGCTCTCGGCTTCGCGGCGGTGTCGGCCTCGACCTCTCATTTGGCCGAAGTGCTCGATGAAGTGGAACGATTCGTGTGGTCCCACCCCGACATCGAGGTGACACGGACCACCAGAGACTTCTTGGAGGTCGACGCAGATGGCTGAACGGGGTCGTAGAGGACATCAGCCCACGAACAACGCGCGCTACCCGCGCACAGCCCGTGTGAACAAGCTCATTCAGGAGATTGTTGCCGAGGGCATTGAGGAATTCAGTCAAACCGACGAACGGCTCGAACTGCTGACGGTGACCGATGTGAACACCGATCCCGATCTGCGCCGGGCGGTTGTGTTCTACAGCGCGCGCCGTGAGGGTGCCGATACAGCACTCGAAGAGCATCGGATCGCGCTCCAGTCACAGATCGGCCGCCAGACCACCATGAAGCGCACGCCGCAGCTCGTCTTCGAGATCGACAAGGGGATGAACGAGGGATGGCGCATCGAGGAGATCCTTCGCCAGATGAAGGACGACCACCCGGATGAATGATGACCGTGTCGAGCCCTGACATTGAGGCTGCCCTCGACCAGGCCGCCGCCCGCATCGAGGCCGCGCCGTCTCTAGCGCTGGCTTGCCACGTCGGGCCTGACGGCGACGCGCTCGGATCGCTCCTGGCCATGCACCACCTGTGCCGGGCGAACGGCAAGCCCTCGTTGGCCTCCTGGTCGGAGCCGTTCGAGGTTGGTCCCCACTACCGCTTCCTGCCCGGTCTCGACCTGGCGACCAAGCCCGCCGACTTCCCGACCGACCCCGAGGTGATGATCACCTTCGACTGCGGCTCCATCGCCCGACTGGGTGATTTGCAAGCCCCCGCAGAGAGGGCCGGCGACCTGATCGTGGTCGACCACCACGCGTCGAACGACCGATACGGCACCATCAATGTGATCGACGCCGACGCCGCAGCGACTGCCGTTCTCGTCCGCCGTCTGGCGTCGGTATTGGGATGGCGCCTCGATCGAGACGCCGCGCTGTGCTTGTACACGGGGCTCGTCACCGACACGGGCCGGTTCCAGTACAACAACACCACTCCCGAAGTGTTCGATCTGGCTCGCGAGTTGGCTGAGTTCGACCTGCCGATCGCGGATATCAGCCGGAAGCTGTTCGAAGAACATCGCTTCGATTACGTGCAGATGGTTGGCGCCTGCCTGGCCAGAGCTGAGTTCGACCCCGAGCTCAAGTTCGTGGCCACGTGGGTCACGACCTTCGACCTCGAAAACTTCGGTGTGGCGCTGGCGGAGACCGAGGGCCTCATCGACCTGGTGCGCCGAACGGCCGAAGCTGAGGTGGCCTGCGTTGCCAAGGAGTCGCCGGACGGGGTTCGAGTTTCCCTCCGGTCGATGGTCGACGATATCGATGTGGGTGCCATCGCCGAGCAGTTCAATGGTGGCGGCCATCGGTTCGCCGCCGGCTTCGTCGCCCCTTACCCGGTGACCGACGTGTTGGTCGCCATCAAGCGGGCTTTGCGCATCCACCGGGCCGAACGTCACCGCTCGTGATCGACGGTCTGGCCGTGGTTGACAAGCCGGCCGCTTGGACCTCCCACGACGTGGTCGCTCGGTGCCGCAAGGTCTTCGGTCAAAAGAAGGTCGGGCACTCCGGCACGCTCGATCCTGACGCCACCGGCGTGCTCCTGGTCGGACTCGGCCGCGTCACCCGCCTGCTGCGATTCCTGACCGATCTCCCCAAGACGTATTCGACCGAGATCGTGTTTGGCCGCGCCACCTCGACGCTGGACGCGTCTGGCGAGACCACGGGCGAGTGGAACATGACCGGCCTCACGCCAGCGGGCGTGACGGAGGCATCGCGTCGCTTCGTCGGCGATATCGAGCAGATCCCCCCGATGGTGTCGGCGGTGAAGATCGACGGTCGTCGTCTGCACGAGCTGGCCCGCGAGGGCAAGGAGGTGGAGCGCAAGCCCCGACCCGTCACCGTGTATCGCTT
>JBPCMH010000465.1:0-5545 GCA_051002495.1 Acidimicrobiales bacterium | reverse complement strand
TCTCGAGGGCGCGCTTCTCGACGTCGAGCTGACGAATCCGACGCTCGACGACATCAATTTCGGTGGGCATCGAGTCGATCTCGATGCGCAGCCGGCTGGCTGCCTCATCGACAAGGTCAATGGCTTTGTCGGGCAGGAATCGACCGGTGATGTAGCGGTCGGACAGCACCGCGGCGGCGACCAGCGCGGTGTCTTGGATGCGAACACCGTGATGGACCTCGTAGCGCTCCTTGAGGCCGCGGAGGATGGCGATGGAGTCTTCGACTGACGGCTGATCGACGAACACCTGCTGGAACCGGCGCTCGAGGGCGGCATCCTTCTCGATGTACTTGCGGTACTCGTCGAGCGTGGTCGCGCCGATCATGCGCAGCTCGCCTCGGGCCAGGAGGGGCTTGATCATGTTGCCCTCGTCCATCGCTCCCTCGGCCGCACCGGCGCCGACAATGGTGTGCAGTTCGTCGACGAAGGTAATGACCTCGCCTCCGGCATCGGAGATCTCCTTGAGGACCGACTTCAGCCGCTCCTCGAACTCGCCCCGATACTTCGAGCCCGCCACCATCGCGGCCAGGTCTAGCGAGATCAGCCGCTTGTTCTTCAGGCTCTCCGGAATGTCGCCCTCGACGATGCGGCTGGCCAGACCCTCCACGATCGCCGTTTTGCCCACGCCTGGCTCGCCGATCAACACCGGGTTGTTCTTGGTGCGCCGACTGAGCACCTGGATCACCCGACGGATCTCTTCGTCGCGCCCGATCACGGGGTCGAGGCTTCCCTTGCGAGCGTCCTCGGTCAGATCACGACCGAACTTCTCCAGGGCCTGGAACGAGTCCTCCGGGTTCTGGCTGGTGACTTTGTGGCTGCCTCGCACCTCCTGGAGGGCGGCGAGGATCGTGTCGCGATCAACTCCGACCGCGCCGGCCATGGCCAGCAGCAAGTGCTCCACCGACAGGTAGTCGTCACCAAGGAAGCCGCGCTCTGACTCGGCGCGCTCCAGGGCATCCCGCAGCCCGCGACCCATGGTCGGCTCCTGGCCGCCAACGGCTCGCGGCACCTTGGAGAGCGCGTCGTCGACCTTGTTGCGCAGGCTCATCGGCGCCACGCCGACCTTCTGCAACACGGGCAGGACCACGGTGCCTTCCTGAGAGAGCATCGCGGCCAGCAGATGCTCTGGCATCAACTCGGGGTTCGACCTGACCTTGGCATTCTCGGCCGCGGCGGCGAAGGCCTCCTGGGTCTTGAGGGTCCATCGATCGGGGTTCAGGGCCACGTAAAAGTCCTCCTCATCGGGCCAAGGATCCGAGGAACTCGACCAACAAGCCGTTGACATCTTCAGCCCGCTCCTGCTGTACCCAGTGGCCACAGCCCGGAAGGATGTGGGACCCCCGCAGATCGGGCAGGTTCTCTCCAAACCGGGCGATCGAGCCAGCTCCCCAGATCGTCGGCCCATCGCGCTCGCCGCCGACGAACAGCGAGGGCACGGTGATCGGACGGAGCGAGAAAGCGGCCAAGTCCTCCCAGTCGCGATCGAGGTTGCGGTATCGGTTCAACCCGCCGGTCAGGCCGGAGCGCTCGAACTCACCCACGTAGAAGTCGAGGTCGTCGTCGTTCATCCACTCGGGCATGGCGTCGGGGTACGAAAACCGAGCGCTTAGTGGCTGGCCGGCAGCCTTCATCGCCATGGACATGCCCATCGGCCCGCCGGAGGGAGCATCCCCGGAGGCCGAGAAGTAGAAGCCCAGCAGCCAGCGTCGAACGTCTTGCTCGATCTCGGCTTCGGCCCGGCCCGGTTGCTGGAAATAGACCATGTAGAACTCTTCGTCGCCGCCCATGGCCTCGAACACCGACAGCGGCCTTGTCTCGCTGCGGGGCGAGTACGGCACACTGAGCAACGCCAACGACCGAAACCGATCCGGCCGCAGCAAGGCCGAGTTCCAGGCGATCGGCGCGCCCCAGTCGTGCCCAACAATGTGGGCGGTGTCGATGTCGAGTGCGTCGAGCAGGCCGACGTTGTCGGCGACGTGGTTCACCATCCGGTAGGCGTCGACGGCAGTCGGTTTGGACGATCGGCCGTAGCCACGCACGTCGATGGCAATGGCGCGGTAACCGGCATCGGCGAGGACCGGGAGCTGGTGGCGCCACGAATACCACGACTCGGGGAAGCCGTGAACGAGCAGCACTGCCGGACCCTCGCCGCGCTCCACGGCATGAATCCGGATGCCGTTGGCCTCGACGGTCCGGTGCTGAAGGCTGGTCATGCCCGCAGTTTGCCCCACGCCCGTCCGCGCCGTGCAGCCGTCGACCGGATGCGGGCCCGCCACCCTGGCCCGGACGCGATCATCGGGGGCCCCCGCAGGGATGCCCCCGATGTCTGGTGGTGTGTCGGTCTTTGAGGAACTTCTTCGCCGGGAGAAAAAACTGCTCAAGTTCTCTTCGGCAGGCGCCGATGGAATGTCAGGCAGGAGTTCAGGCTCCATGCTGGCGTCGGCGTTCACCCATAGTGGCATACCGACCACTCATCGCGCAACCCCCGAACGCGATCCCGGCCCCAGATTCGTCTACGACGACCGGCCGCGCCGCCACACGGTGACCTCATTGCGAACCGGCACAAGGTCGCGGCGATATTGCCGGTGGGTCCGCGCCACCGCCTCCCGCTGCTCCTCCTGGAGCTGGGAGATCGCAGCCCGCAGCCGCCGAACCTCATCCTCCAGGGCCATGACCCGGCGGACTCCCTCAAGGTTGAGTCCGGCCGAGGTCAAGTCGCTGATACGGCTCAATCGGTCGATGTCGTCGTCGGAGTAGCGGCGGCTGCCGCCGTCGGTGCGAGCCGGCTCCAGGAGGCCTTTCCGCTCGTAGATGCGGAGGGTCTGCGGGTGGACGCCTGCCAACTCGGCGGCGACCGAGATCACATATACGGCCCGTCCGGGACGCCCGCCGATCGGACTCATCGTTCGTCAACCCCTAGATGGCTGCGGACCGACCCGTTGGATAACGCTCCGAGATGCTCGATGGCCTCGCGCTCCTCCTCGCTCAACTCCGACGGTACCGCGACCTCCACGGTGACGAGCAGATCTCCAGGTGTGCCTTGCACCGGAGCCCCGCGACCCTTGACCCGGAAGGTTCGGCCAGAGGCAGTTCCCTCCGGCACCCGCAATGTGACCGAGCCGTCCAGGGTGGGCACGGTGATCGTTGCACCCAAGACCGCCTCGGCGAACGTGAGGGGCGCGGTGAGCGTGAGGTGCCGGCCCTTGCGGCCGAACAGCCGATGGGTGCTGACCTTCACGTTGACGAACAGGTCGCCGGCCGGCCCACCGTTGGCGCCGGCTCCTCCCCGCCCTTTCACCCGGATGCGCTGACCCTCGGCCACCCCGGCCGGGATGCGCACCTTGATGGCGCGCGGCCGGTGCACCACACCGTTGCCGCCGCAGGTCGCGCACGGTGTCTCGATGCGCATGCCGCTGCCGCCGCACTCCCGGCATGGAGTGGAGAAGCTGAACATGCCTTGGTTGTCGTCGCGGACGCCCCGACCTCCACATGCGCCGCAGATGACCGGTGACGTACCGGGCGCGGCGCCCGTGCCGGAGCAGGTGCCGCACGAGGCGTCGCTGGTGACGTTGACGCTCGTGGTGACGCCCTTCACGGCGTCGGCGAACTCGAGGTGCAGCGTGGTCTCAAGGTTGGCGCCGCGGCGGGGCCCGCTTGAGCGCTGCGGCCCCCGAGCCCGTCCCCGGTTAAACAGCCCGCCGAGGATGTCACCAAGGTCGTCGACGCCGAAGTTGGGGTTGAACCCGCCTGCCCCGCCGAACGGACCGGCTCCGCCGCCGGCCATTGGCCCCAAGCGGCGAACCTCGTCGTACTCCTTGCGTTTGTCGGGATCGCCCAGCACGTCGTAGGCCGACGAAATCCCTTTGAAACGCGTCTCATCACCGTTGGCCGCGTCCGGGTGGTACTGCTTCGACAACTTGCGATACGCGGTCTTGATCTCGGCTGCGGACGCGCTCTGAGACAGGCCGAGTGCCTTGTAGTAGTCCTTCTCGTACCACTCGCGCGCCGCGGTCACGGCATCAACCCCTGACCTTCACCATCGCCGGCCGGAGCAGACGTCCCTTCCAGGACCATCCGGCCCGCATGACCTCCGACAGCACGGCTTCGCCGCCGTCACCCTCCTCGTGGGCAACTGCCTCGTGCAGGTTCGGGTCGAAGACGTCGTCGGCTGCACCGACCCTCTCGAGGCCCTCTTTGGTGAGCACCTCGAACAGCGCGGTGGCAATCTGCTGTACGCCTTCGCCAGCGCCATGCTGCTGGGCAAGGTCAACCGCGTCGATGACCGGCAACAACTTCAGTACCAACTGCTCGCCGGACCGCTCGAGGGTCTCGGCCAACTGTCGGTTGCTTCGCTTCTTGAAATTCTCGAAGTCGGCCTGGAGACGACGCAACGAGTCGAGATATTCATCGCGCTCGCGCTCGACCGCGTCGGTCCCATCATCGCCGGTGTCGACAGCTTCGCCTGACCCGTTGGTGTCAGGCTCGGTCGACGGCCCGTTCGCCTCCGCGGCCACGCCATCGTCATCGACGATCTCGGCATCAACCACCTCACCATCGACGACGTCGTCATCGAAGGTGTCGGAAGGCTCGACGTCGCCGCTGGCGGCGCTGTCGTGTTCGCTCACGCGCTCTCGTCCTCCTCGACGATCTCCGCGTCGACAACGTCGTCGTCATTTGCCGCGTCGCCCGCGTCGCCCCCACCGCTGGCCGAGCCATCGGGCGCTGCGCCGTCGTTCTCTTGGGCGGCCTGCTCATACAGCCGCTGGGCAAAGCCCTGACTCGACTGCATCAGCGCTTCCGTGCTGGTCTTGATGGCCTCGAGGTCGGTACCGGCCAGCGCCTCCTTCAGATTCTTGAGCGCACCTTCGACCGCGTCCTTCTCGTCGCCGGTGATCTTGTCACCCTGTTCCTTGATGAGCTTCTCGGTCTGGTAGACGAGCGTGTCGGCTTGGTTGCGGACCTCGGCCTCTTCCTTCCGCTTCCGGTCGTCCTCCGCGTGGGATTCCGCGTCGCGCACCATCTGTTCGATGTCGTCCTTGGCCAGTGAGGACTGCCCGGTGATGGTCATCGACTGTTCTTTGCCGGTCGCCCGGTCCTTGGCCGACACATGCACGATGCCGTTCGCGTCGATGTCGAAGGTGACTTCGATCTGCGGGATGCCGCGAGGGGCCGGCGGCAGGTCAACCAACTGAAACTTGCCAAGCGTCTTGTTGTACATCGCCATCTCACGCTCGCCCTGCAGCACGTGGATCTCGACCGACGGCTGGCTGTCTTCCGCGGTGGTAAACACCTCTGACCGGCGGGTGGGGATGGTGGTGTTGCGCTCGATGAGCTTGGTCATGATGCCGCCCTTGGTCTCGATGCCCAGGGACAACGGGGTCACGTCGAGGAGCAGCACATCCTTGACCTCGCCCTTCAGGACGCGGGCCGGCACCGAGGCGCCGATGGCGACGACTTCGTCGGGGTTGACTCCCGTGTGAGGCTCCTGGCCGGTGAGCCCCTGCAC
>JBPCMH010000464.1:0-6836 GCA_051002495.1 Acidimicrobiales bacterium | reverse complement strand
GCTTGAACCTGGTCGCCAAGGAGGCCGCCATCGTCAATGAGCGCGGCGCCGGGCTCATCCTGTCGACGGAGAGCGGTGCGTGGTCGGAGTTGGCCGACTTCGCCTACGGAATCAACCCTTACGACGTGTCCGCCACCGCGGCCGCCATCCACGAAGCGCTCTCGTCGGACGGGCCGAAGCGAGCCGAACGGGCCGCCGGGCTACGCATCGCGGCGACCAGCCGGGTGCCGATGGACTGGTTCAACGATCAGCTCGCCGCGGCTCGTCGTCCGTCGTAGGCCGCGGTCACAGGAGCGCGGCGAACAGCTCGACCACACCCTGGGGACCATCGACGACGACGTCGGCGCGGTCGAGCAGCTCGACGGGCGCCTCAGTACTTCGAACGCCGATGCGCACGGTGTGAGCACCAGAGTCGCGAGCGCGATCGAGGGCGTCAAAGGCCGGGAGGTCGCCGACGTCGTCGCCGGCGAACAGAGCCGCGGCCAACCCCGAGATCAGGCCATCCACGACGGTCCCCTTGTCGATCCGGACGGGCGGACGAAGCTCCCACGAACGGCGCCCCGGATGGATCGCCAGACCGGTGGCAGTGCTTCGCTCTGTAGCCCATCGCTCCGCCCACCCGGCGTGTTCGGGAGCATTCCGAACGTGCAGGGTGACGGACAGACCCTTCCGCTCGACGTACACGCCGTCGGGCGCGGCCGCTTCTGCATCGGTAGCCGCGGCGGCGATTGCGTCGATCCACGGGGTGGCCTCAGCGTGGACCTCGACCACCGGCGCTCCGTTGCTTCTGAGCGGAACCAACTCCAATCCATAAAGCCCGGACAGCACCAACTGATCGGGTAGGTCGTCACCACCCAGCCGATCGAGCAGGAACGCTGCCGGTCGCCCGGAGACCACCGCCACCCGGCCGAATCGCCGCGAGAGGTCGACGAGCAACTTCGGGACCAGGGGACCAGGTCGAGCCTCGCGTGGATCGGACACGATGGGAGCGAGCGTGCCGTCGAAGTCGGTGATGACGCCGGCCTCCCGGGGGGCGGACCGGAACGGATCGAGCAGCGCGTCGATGTCCGGGGTGGCCATGGGCTGACGGTACCCTCGCCGCGTGAGACCCAGGTACGCCCTTCTCGTCCTTGCGTTGTCGGCCACCCTCCTCGCCGGTTGCCGGCCAGACGCGGTCCGGGTCGCTTTCGAGCCCACAGTGGGCGACACGTTCGTCTACGCGATCACCGTCGACGCCGTGTCTGATCTGGTCGTTGAGGGCCGGGAACCGCAGCATCGCGAGGACCGCATCGAGCTCATCGCCACCCACACCGTGCTCGCGGCCGAGGCCGGGGCAATCAGGGTTCGCGTTCGGCTGGCGGATGTCGAGGGAGCGGTCGGCGCCCGCGACTTCCTCGTCCGCTACGACAGAGGCGGACAGCTCGTCGGCATCGACGAGGTCGAAACGCTCCCGTCAGACCTGTTGGGCGACATCGGCCTCGGTGAGATCTTCCCGGCCGCCGCCGCGGCACCCCCCAGCGGGCCACTGAAGCCGGGCGACACCTGGGCCATCCTCGCCCCGCTCAACCTTTCGGGCGCGTCCGAGAGTCGGCTGAGCGGTACCGGTCGGCTCGATCGCCTCGGCGTCGAGGACGGCCACCGGGTGGCGACGATCGCCACCGAAACCAGCCTGTCGGTCACCCGAACAAGGTCGCAGGCGGCGTCGACAACCACGTTGGCTGGCACGCAGTCGACTTCGGCGGCCGTCACCCACGACCTCTCCAACGGAGCGGTCACCAGGGCCACGTCGGCCACGAACGGACGCTTTGACTTGTTGATCTCGCCGAACGCCTCGGCCGCCACGCCCGAAATCGTCGGCGAGCTGCGAGTTTTGATCAGGTCGACAACATCCAGGGTGGTCTGAGCGCTTCCGGTCCGGCCTCGCCCGCTTCGATCGCCCGGAGGCCCTGCTCGCTCAGCCCGATAGCGGACGCAAAGCTGGCCTCGTCGAGCCCCAACCGGCCGCGCACCCCGAGAATCGTTGCCGCGAACAAGGGCCAGGGATGACCGCGCGCATCGAGATCGGCAGCCAGGGCTCGTCGCAGCCGATCGTGATCGGGGGCCCACGACTGAGACGGGTGTCGGCCCCGTGCAGCCTCCCGCTCCGTCATCGAGCGAGGAGGGCCAACGTGACGAGCGGCGCGAACCGTTCGTCGCAGCCAGCGAGCGCTCGCACCCTGTCCTTGGCTCGCTTCACGATCTGCCGAGCGTTGGCCGGGGTGAGCTCGAACTGTCTGGCGACGGTCCGGGCAGGCGACGGATCGCCGTCAGCCCGATACGCCTCGTAGGCGAGCAGAACAGCACGGTCGCGCACCGACGTCACCTCCTCGAGAGCGGCCAGCAATAGGGCAGCCTCTGGTCTGACCTGAGCCACCCACCGGAGCACCTCAATCTCCGCCGGATCATCGACGGCGGTGATGGTCGGACGCGCCTGCAACTCGACCGCTCCCTCCGCATCGAGGGAGTCGTGGTGCTGGCCGACGTGCGACGAGACCATGGCCAACAAACGGCGGTTGGCCCACACCCACGGCAACGCCCCACCGTCGGGCCGCCAACCGCCCGAGCAGGCTTCTACTTCCAGAACTGCGCTCACGGTGAGCTCATCGAGAGTGGCTGGGTCGGCGGCGACGCCCAGCGCATCGAACTGCCGCCGCACGGCGGCCCTGATGGGCGGACCGAACTCCTCGAGCAACGTGAACGCCGCCGCTCGATCGCCGGCAGCCAGCCGGGCCATGATCTGTACCACGCGTGTAAACCTCTCGGCCTCCATGGCCGTCTCCCCTCGGACGATTGCTGATGCAATCCAACCAAGGGGGTGTGACAAGTTACATCGATGTGATTCATCGTCGCCTCACGGCCACGGGTAGCGGAGCGGTGTGACGTTCAGCCGAGCCAGGCGTCGAGGCGCTCCGTCTCATAGGCCTGCTTGCGTCGAAACTGGGCCTCGTCGGCCTCGCTGAGGCTGACGTCCGGCGGGTCTGCATAGAAGTCGCCCTCGACGAAGGCAACCTTGTTGCCGGGCACTTCGAGGAAGCAGTAGCCGTGTCCGTCGAACGTTGGCGGCTCTTGCCCGCTGAGCCCAGCGGCGATCCGGCGGGCGACGACCTCGCCTTGACCTGCTGCGAAGACGCCGGCCTTGGGCAGCTGGCCGTTTGCCGTCTTGATGGCGGTGCAATCGCCGATGGCGTACACGTCGTCGAACTCGGTCAGCAGCGTGTGCCGGTCTGGGTGGATGAACCCGCTCGGCCCGGCCAGCCCAGAGGTGGCAAGCACCGGCGGCGGCGATGTCGCTGGCACACCGAAGAAGAGGTCGTACTGCACCGACTCGCTTCCGTCGATGGCGACCGTCCGGTCGGCCTTGGCATCACCACCGGACACCGATGTGATGGGAGCACCGCTGCGCAGCCGAATGTTCCGCTCCTCCAAGAAGCTGGCCACATACCGACTGGCGTCGGGACCGGCCGCGGGAAGCGTGATCGGCTGCGGGGTCACCATCACCAGCTCAACTTGGTCTCGCCGATCCAGGCTCCGCAGCCGCTCATCGATGAGCATGGCGGCCTCGTAAGGGGCCGGTGGGCACTTGAACGGGCCGCCGAGAATCCCCACGACGACTGTGCCTTCCTGCAACCCGGCGATGGCCGTCTTCATCGCCTCCAACTGGAGGCCGTCGTAGAGATCGAACGCCCGTGGGTTGGCGGCAAGCATCTCAGCCTGCGCGGGGCTGGGTCCCGCGCCCAACGCGACGACGAGCACGTCAGCTTCAAGTTCACCGGAGGTGGTGGTGACCATCCGGGACGAGGGGTCGATGGCGGTGATCTGACCGTGGACGAACTCGATCCCGCGGCGGGCCAGCCCCGAAAGCGACCGGGTGCCATCGGCCAGCGGCCGCACGCCGCCAAGATCCCACAGCTTGGCAAACCCCATGTAGAACGAGTCGTCGGCCGACACCACCGTCACCCGGTGTTCGTCGTCGAGCAGCGTTCGCGCCTCGTTGGCTGCGGCGAGACCACCGAAGCCTCCGCCGAGGATCACCACATGTGCCATCTGTCGGCCTCCTTTGCCTGATGGGCTGACCCTAGGTCGGCATCGGCAAGACCTCGACGCCGCCTTGCCAAATCCCGAAAGGTGCTAAACCTGCGCTGTGCGCGAACTCTCCCGGGAAGAGATCGACGGTCACGTCGAAGCCATCGCTGAGCAGGGCTACACGATCGTCGAGGACGCCTTTCCGCCCTCGGTGGCCGACGAGATCCATGTCGACCTTGACCGCCTGGAGGAATCCCTGGGTGTCGAGCCGGCCGGCAATGTGTTCGAGGGCGCGACCACGTGGCGCATCTACAACCTGTTGGCCCACGGCGACCTGTACGGCCGGATCCCACTGCTGCCGGCCGCGCTGAGTGTGGTGGAGCGCGTGCTCGATCGGGGTTGCCTGATCTCGTCCCTTTCGTCGATCGTGATCGGCCCGGGCGAAAAAGCCCAACCCATTCACGCCGATGATCAGCTCATCCCGATCCCGAAGCCGCACCCGCCCACGGTCTGCAACACCATGTGGGCCGTCACCGACTTCACCGAGGCCAACGGCGCGACGCGGCTCGTCCCTGGCAGTCACCTCGCCGACGGCCACCCGTCGTTCGGTGTCGACCACGAAACGATCGCGGCCGAGATGGCCAAGGGCAGCATGCTGGTGTGGCACGGCTCGCTCTGGCACGGCGGAGGCGCCAACCGATCTGATGAGCGGCGCTACGGAATCGCCATGAACTACTGCGCGGGCTACATCCGCCAGCAGGAGAACCAGCAGCTCGGCCTATCGCAAGACCTGGTGCGGTCCTTCCCGCCCCGCCTGCAGGAACTGGTCGGCTATGGCCTCTACAACGGCCTCATCGGCCACATCGACAAACAACCCCCCTCCGTGCTTCTCGGTGAAGCGCCCGAGGGCGGCATGATCTGGGACATGGCCAAGATCTGAGGGTCACCCGGCGGGCGGCAGCGAGGCCCGCAGCGACGCGCCGAGGCGCCCCCGCTGGCGCCGGCTAAGCCGCCGCCCGCGGGCGGCGTGCCGGCCACGCCGCAGCGCTGACGCCAGCTCCTCCGGAGACACCACGGCCAATCCGGCGACTCGTTTGCGCCGGAACAAGCCGCGCCGGATCGACGCACCATGCACGACAATCAAGCCGTCGACCATCACGCCGTCGACCATCACGCCGTCGACGATCACGCCGTCGACCATCACGCCGTCGACCGTTACATCGCCGACAAGGTGGTCGACCACCCGCTCGACCGCGGCGACTTGGCGGTGGACCTGGTCGATCATCTCCGGCTTCGCCTCGCCGTTGTGCCACAGCCCGCGTCGCCGAACCCGCACCACTCCCGCCAGCATCTTGGTCTCGACCACGGTCACCCCCCGGCGGGTGATCACGATGTGGTCGATGTTCGCTCGCCCTCCGGGGATTCGTCGATCGTGCAGGACCATCGCGGCCCGACCGAGTTGGTCGAGGATCGCGGCGGTGCGACGTTCGCCCTCGGCACCGCGGTCCCAGCGCCACGCCCTGCCTCCACGCCGCAACCACCACGCCGCAACGCAGAGCAGCAAAATCGCAGTCCATCCTCCCCAGCGGTTCGCTTCAACCCACCCGCCCACCGCGCTCCCCGATGCCGGCGCGACGACCAACGCAACGGAAGCAACCAGCATCAGGACTCCCACGAATCCTCCGAACGCGCGTCGAACGGACTCGCGACGCCGCAGCGTGCGATGGTGTCGGGCTGCGCTCGCGCCCGCGGCGGTCGAGGTCATCCCCGCTGTTGTAACCCAGGTCGGTGACAACTCGACGGATGGCGGCTCACCGCGGCCCGCCCCGACCCGAAGGCCGGGACGGACCAACGCCGCCGCCTGGCTGACAACACCGGTACGGTCGCGGCGTGACGAGCGACCATCTCATCGTGCTGGCCCCGCTCGAGGGCACGGTGATCTCCGTCGACATCGAGGTCGGCCAACTGGTCTCCGCCGGGCAACAGCTGTTCGTGATCGAGTCGATGAAGATGGAGCACGTCATCGCGAGCGAGAGCGGGGGCAGAGTGGCCTCAATTTCGGTCGCATCCGGAGACACCGTGGCCCGCGGCGCCTCGCTGGCGCCCGTCGCGGCTGTCGAGGGCGCGGTAGCCCAGGAAGAGCTCGTGGGCAACAACTCGGAGCCAGCCGAAGCGGCGCGATCACACGATCGGGCCGCGGGCGACGACGCGCGGCCCGACATCAGATCGGATCTGACCGACATCCGATCAGATCTGGCCGAGGTCCAAGCCCGACACGAGGTTGGGCACGACGATCGGCGCCCTGACGCCGTCGCCCGTCGGCGACGTACCGCCCAGCGAACCGCTCGGGAGAACATCGCCGCAGTGTGCGATCCCGGGACCTTCGTTGAGTACGGCCCGCTCGCCATTGCCGCCCAGCGCCGACGGCGAGAGGTCAGCGAGCTCATCGAGAAGACCCCGGCCGACGGCCTCGTCGGTGGGCTCGGCACCGTTCACGGTCACCGCGTCGTCCTCGCCTCGTACGACTACACGGTCCTCGCCGGCACCCAGGGATTTCAGAACCACCGAAAGAAGGACCGGCTCTTCGAGTTGGCCAAGCGGCTCCGCCTCCCGGTCGTGCTCTTCGCCGAAGGTGGCGGCGGCCGGCCAGGCGATATCGACTCCCCTGGCGTCTCTGGTCTCGACACGATGGCGTTTCGCCTGTTCGCGGAGCTCAGCGGTCTCGTCCCGCTCATCTGGATCACAGCCGGCCGCTGTTTCGCTGGCAACGCCGC
>JBPCMH010000463.1:0-3523 GCA_051002495.1 Acidimicrobiales bacterium | reverse complement strand
CGACAGCACGGAGTCCGAGCTCGCTCGACTCGAGGTGCGAGCGACGAAGAGACAGGTCGACCAGCTCGTCCGGTGGGCGACGCCGTTCAAGGAACGGACGTGGGCGATCGAGTCCGCCCGCGGGCTCGGCTACCTTCTCGCCCAACAACTCGTCGATGCCCGGCGAGCACGTCGTTGACGTGCCGGCGACGCTCGCGTCTCGGGTGCGGCTGTTGGGGTCTGGGCGGTCGAACAAGAACGACCCGAACGACGCCCGCTCGGTGGCGGTCGCTGCCCTCCGATCGCCGGGCCTGGCCACCGTCATGGCCGCTGATCATCGGGTGGTATTGCGGATCCTGGCCAAGCGGAACGTCGACCTCGGCCGGGAACGGAACCGGACCGCCAACCGTCTCCACGCGCTGCTCGGGGAGTTCGTCCCGGCTGGGATCACCAAGGAAATCAGGGCTTCTGCGGCCCAGGCCATCCTTGATGAGGTCGTGCCGATGTCGCCGGCTGCGTCGGCTCGCCAGGCGATGGCGTTGGAGCTACTCGAGGACGTGCGCCGCCTGGACGGCCAGCTGGCCGAGTCGAAGCGGCGGATCGCCGAGGCCGTGACGGCGTCGAACACGACCCTCACCGACGTGTTCGGTGTGGGACCGATCATCGCCGCCATGTGCATCGGGTTCACCGGCGACGTGCGCCGGTTCCCGACCGCCGATCGCTTCGCCGCCTACACCGGCACCGCGCCGATCGAGGTGTCCTCCGGCGGCCACCAGGTGTTCCGGTTGAGTCGCCGCGGGAACCGCCGGTTGAACCACGCCATCCACATGGCCGCCGTGACTCAGCTCCGCCACACCCACAGTCCTGGCCGCGGCTACTACGACCGCAAGATCGTCGAAGGCAAGAGCCCGAAGATGGCGCTGCGTTCGCTGAAACGGCGGATCAGCGACGTCATCTATCGACACCTCCTCACCGACGCCGACCGCCTGAGATAGCGGGCCCGGGAGGACAGATGGGAGCGACTACAAAACCAGCGCGACCGGCTCGACATCCCTGATGGCCGGCTCTTCGGTAAAGTCACTCCCGGACCCATCGTCACGCTACGACAGCCACGGACGGCGGCTCGACCCGACGCGCCCGAATGGCCACCCGAGATCGCCTTGACACAAAGAGGGATCGTTTCATGGAGCAGCCACTCCGGGAGCGCCGGCGGCGGCGCTGCATGCCGATCGTCACGAGACCGACTCCCCGCCTTTGCATCGCGGGTTCGAGCGATGATTCGCTGACACCCCAACCGCAGAACACCGCTCTCACGAGCCTCGAGTAGCGGAGATGAGCTCCCATCACGATGCAGCCCGCCCGGTCAGCCCGAACTTGCGCGTCCGCGGGCCAGCGATGACGGTCGCTGTGGGTAGGACTCGACCTCAGGTCGCAGAGCGCCTGGCCGGCTTCACCGGGCACCGCCTGCCGCAGGCCTCCATCTCACAGATGGAGAGGTCCTTCGAGTGCGAACGTCGTCGCCGGTTCAACGCCCACGACCTGTACCTGCTGTCGAAGGTCTTTGCGGTCCCGATCGTGTACTTCTTCCTCCCACCGCCACCCTGTCTGGACCAGACCGTTGCCAGAACGTCGCTGCCTGGCGTCACAACCTCAGTCGCATGTCGGCGGCCGACTGCAACGCCCGGCTCCATGAGATCGCGAATCTTCTCCAGGAGCTGACGGACCACCATCGTGCCGACGACCGACGGCCGTACATCGAGGGCCCAGATCTAGGGGGGCCGCACGCTGTCGCGGTTCCGGCGGAAGTCGCAAACCAGGCACGAGTTTCCCGCCCAGTCACGTAACCAGTCCAACCTGCATCGGGATCGACGCCGTTCCGGCCAGAGCTCGGCGATCTTGCCCGCGAACACGGCCACAGGCACCGCCACAGCTGCCGTGTTGCCCGCGAGTGCGATGAAGTCAGCCTCGTCGCCCGAGACGCACAGTCTTGTTTGGCGCCGATCGCAAGCGGCGCGTTCGTCCGTGCGAGGTGGGAGGGAGGATCGTGTGCGCACGACGGAGAGACCGGGAGAACGTCCTCGAACCGACGCTCCTTGGTCACCTCCGCTGCTGCAGGGTTTGTGCGAGAGTTGAATCGCGACAGCTGTTGTACGAAGCCGTCGGCATCCACTCTGCCGGTGTCGATAGGCTGTCGGCCAGCGGCATCGCTAGGCCCAACGCGGCGACGAGCCCGTGCGTGACTAGGAGAGCCCCGCTGGTGTACGCAGATCATCGACTACTCCGCTAGGAGATGTGACTCAAGCACGGCTACGAGCGTCTCCAAGCACACATCTTCACCTCGAATCGTAACTTCGTACTGCTCAATATCGGGGCCCCCGGGCACCTCGCATTCGTAGTCGTAGCGCTCGGGTCCCCTCTGAAACGTAGAAACGTACACGAGCCTCCGCGGCTGTCCCCGGCCCGCTATCCCGAGGGCGCATTCGTCGGCATCCCAGTGATCGACTACCTCCCAGCCTCGACGATCGAGATCCAGGGCCTCGAGTAGGGCGATGATGGAAGGTGCCTTTGCAAGCATCACTTGGCGAACCTCTTGTCCGTTAAGAGCTTCCGGACGGTCGAGCTGTGTTTGAGTGCCTCCTCGACCGTCATGTCCGCGACCTCGCCTGGCAACTTTCGCCACAAGCTTCCCTTTCGGTAGTTCGCCACGAAGTCCGCGACGCTGTCGTCGAGGCTGTTCAGTACTTGGCGCGTCGTTGGGCTGTTGACATTCAGGTTGAACTTGCGGGCGAGCTGCTCCGATCGCGATGCCGCACCGAGACTGCGCGCGATCGGGCCGGACCGCGGAAGCACTTGTCGGGCAGCCGTGGCCGCATTTCTTGCCTTCATGGCGGACTTGAGTGCTGTCCAGCCGCGTTTGGCGCCCTTGACGGCGATGCCGCCGGGGACGACGATGGAGGTCCATTCGCCTGCGTCTCGCCATCCGGAAGCGTGGTTGACCTTGTCGTGGATGCCGAGGGCGCGTTCGACGGGTTCGCCGGTGTTGAAGAGGACGCCGTTGATGACGCCGCTGGCGAAGTCGGCGCAGTCTTGGCATTGGGGCGCGTGGCCGTCGTCGATGTAGTTGGCGGGGTTGGAGCCGGCGTAGAGGTAGCGGTTGCCGGTGAGGGGATCTGCTTGGAGTTCTTGGTTGGCGCCGGAGCCGACGTATTGGTCGGCGCCGATGAAGCGGTAGGTGCCGGGGTCGAACATGCGGGGGCCGATGGCGTACTGGCCGGTGATCTGGTCTCGGGGGGCGAGTTGGTAGCGGAGCCGTGAGTCCCAGGTGCTCGATCCGTTCGCCGAGGTTTGGGTCAGGGCGCTCTTCTGCTTGCCGAAGTCGTCGTAGGCGAAGACGGCCTTGACGTTCTGGGCGGCGTCGAGGAGTTGGGTGAGGTTGCCCCGGGTGTCGGTGACGTAGTAGGCGCGTCCGTTGGGGAAGCCGACGTTATTGTCGTCGCTGAGCACCGGCTTGCCGCTGCTGTCGAGGGTGTAGCTGGTCTTGAGG
>JBPCMH010000462.1:0-2896 GCA_051002495.1 Acidimicrobiales bacterium | reverse complement strand
CGACGACGACTTCGCTATCTCCCCGAGCGCCACCCGCTCCCTCTTCTTGAGCTTCAACGGGGCAGCTATCGCGATCGGCACTCACCCACCCTAGCCCACGTTGCTATTTCAACGACGGACCACTAGCTCGCAACGCCAATGACCTGAACGGGCTGACGGCAAGCGCCGGCGAGATGCAACTCTCCGGTGTGCCGTTCACGAGCGTGCCCGTCTTCGATCTGCTCGTGGGCGACATCGCGGCTCACCAGTCCGCACCGTACCGGTCGGTAGTCCTGAGCCAGGTCGACCTGTACAACAGCAGCCTCGGCGGCATCAAGGTCGGCGCGCTGCCGGACAAATCGGCGGTCGTGTCCTGCTCCAACTGCGACAACAAGAACCTCTACGAGGTGCGCTCGTCGATCGTGCCGACTGCCGCGATCGCCGACCTTGGTTCGGCCATCGCTGGCATCACCATCGGCCGGCTGGTCACGGGGCTGCTCCGCAGCGGCATCCGCGACTTCGGCGCCGTCTCGCTGGCGTCGGCCGGCGTGGTCCACTACGCCGCCGGTCCCGGCGTCAAGACCTTCCACGTGCCATACACCGTCAGCTTCGTCAACGGAGACGCCAGCCCGCTGCCGTCCGGAAGCACAGTGTCGGTGAAGCTGCCCCGCACCTTCGCCTACATCCCGGGCTCGACCACCGCCACCATCCGCGGCTTGACCGTGACAACGGACGCCCCGACCTTCGACGGCTCCACCGTCACCTGGGCCATCAACGGCTCGGTCGGAACCGGCGATGAGTTCGTCCTTCGCTTCAACGCGCGGCCGGGCACGTTCCTTGGCACCTTCACCGTCGACCGGGTCGAGGTGGCCGGGGCGAGCACGAGCGTCGAGGTCACAACCCCGCAGGCGCCGGTGAACGTGGTCGACCCGGCCGATCGAACCGACACCAGCCCGGCCCGCTCCAATGACACCGTCGACACAGCCACGACGATTATCCCGAGCACCCCGACCCAGGTCGGCAACATGGCGATCGGCTTCATATCCTCGGCCACCGACCGAGACCTGTACACATTCGCCGCGGATGGAATCGCGGAGGGGTCACTGATCGTGGCCCAGGTCGAGCAGCAGCAGTCAGGCGACGCCGACCTTTCGGTGTTCGGGGCCGCCGGTATGACCGGCGTGGCACCACTTCGTCCGGTTGCCAACCCGACCGCCACCGAGTTGCTCACCGACACCCACCCGGCGATGAGCGGATCGCGGACGAACTTGGCCACCGACGCGCAAGCGGACATTCCCGTGCTGCCCGGCCGCCCGCTACTGGGCGTGAGTCGGTACGCGGGAACTGCCGACGAGCTCGTGACCTTCATCGCCCCCGGTGGAGCAACGCCCGGCTCGAAGTACGTGTTGCAAGTGACGGGCTACCGCGGCGAAGCCGTCCTCACCCCACACAGTGTGCGGGTGCAGGTCGTCCCGCCGGCGATCACATCCACCGCTCCGGCCCGGTTTGCCGACCCGCAACCCACCAACACCAACCTGTTGCCCGGCGCATCGACGCTCGAGGAAACGAAGAACCTGTACCTCCACGCCCCCGGGCGACTGGCCAAGGTGCACGGAACAGCGGCTGACCAGGTGACCAGTGCTCTTAACCAGCTCGTCGCGGACGAGACGCTCCGCAACCGTTTCGGCAAGAGTGCGATTCTCGAGGTCGACGCGACCAGCATCAACGGCGCTCCCAACCCGGTGAATGCCGCGTTCGCAGCCTGGGATGCCAACCCAGGCGATCCTGCGCTGGCGAACAACGTCGTTCGGGCGATCAATATGCTCGTCGACACCTATCGGCAGAGCGCGGGCCTGAGCTTGTCGAGCATCGTCATCGTCGGCGGCGACAACATCATCCCCCAGGCCCGGCTGGCCGACCTCACCATCAAGGTCAACGAGCGTGACTTTGCCAGCACCCTGGCCGGCGCGACGACGGAGAGCAATGAGCTCACCAACGCGGCTGCCCTGGGGTACTTCCTGAGCGATGACCCATTCAGCTCGTTCGCCCCCGTGGCCAACACTGGCGGGCAGTTTCTGTACATGCCAAGCGTGATGTCGGGCCGCCTGATCGAGAGCGCCACCGACATCGCCGGCACCATGAACCGCTTCCGCACCTTCGGTGGCATCGCTGCTGCCTCGACGTCGCTGACCACTTCGGCCACCGACTTCCTCGATGACATGGCCGCAGCCGTCAACGACGCCCTTGAGGGCACAGCCACCACGAGAACGGCGCGGATCAACTCCAACTGGACCGCCGCCGACTACGCATCCGGCTTCGTGAACAACGACATCGTGTCGTTCAACGGCCACTCGGATCCGTACCGGACCGAGACCAGGGCCACCCGCTCCAACGGCGAGGTCTTCTCGACCCCCGCGTTCCTGGACGGGCCAAACCTCGACCGCAACGGCAGCACAGTGGGCGGGGTCGCGTTCTCCGTCGGCTGCCACACCGGCCAGCTCGTCACCGACGGACTGGTCACGGCAGGTTCCGCCTCCGAGTGGGCCCAAGCCGCGGCCCAGAAGCGGGCAGGCGGCTTCGTCGGCCAGACCGGCTACGGGATCGGCTCATCCGCCGGCATTGTGATGACTGAGAAGCTCATGCTCAACTTCGCCAAGAACATCGGCACGTACAGCATGGGTCGCTCGCTCATGGAAGCGAAGCTTCGCTTCATCGGCGAGGCCGGTCCCCTCTCGGTGTTCCACACCAAGTCCGTCATGCAGGCCACCTACTACGGCATTCCGTCACTTCGGCTGCCGGGCGCGAGCGATGCTGCCCCGCTCTTGGCCGACCCGTCCAAGTCGACCAACCCGGTCACCGGCCTGGCCGTTGCCACCATCGCTCACCAGGCGACCGATCCCGGCCAGCCCGGCTTCTG
>JBPCMH010000461.1:0-4675 GCA_051002495.1 Acidimicrobiales bacterium | reverse complement strand
ACTCGATCCTTCGCTCGGGCACTCGCCCAGCGCGGGCTGCCCGACTCAAGCTTCTGAAGTGGTCGGAATAGCGCAGCGCGGACGGGGGTTTCGGGTCCGATCGATCACCAAACGCGCCGGCTCTGCTCGCCGCCTGCGGCACCAACCAGGATCTTGCCGTGAGCGGGCCCACGACAACGGCCCTGGTGAACGGCGACGCGACAGCGGTCGTTGGTGACGTCATCGACTTCTCGCTCGATCCGGACGGGTGGACGGGTCCTTTCGGGTTCGTGACGCTGCGCCTCCGCGAGGGGCTCTTCAACGGATCCTCGGTGTGGTTCGTGCGTACCGACACGTCTGATGCTGCCTACGCCGCGGCCGAGAAGCTGGTGTTCGTCCCGAAGATCGCCCCCATGGCTGGCGCGTCTTCCGGCAAGGTCTATGTGGTCGATGGTGCCGCAGACCAGCCACCGGTCTTCTCGACCGAGCCCGGCAAGCCCGACTACACACCTGCCTGGACTCTTCATCGAGTCACATGGTCCGGGTCACCCAAGAGGCTTGGTTCGGTGGCCGAGATCGAGGCCGCGGCCGCCTCCGGTGCCCTCTCGATCGAGGCTACGTCGATTGTTGTCAACGCTGGCATCGTGAGTTGGTCTGGCGGTTCCATGGCCGTCGACAGCAAGAAGGAGGGCTACCTCGGTGAGGGCATGCTCCTCGAGGCACCCGACAAAGCCAACGGGCGGGTCACCTTCAAGTTGGGCCAGTGCTACCCGGGTAGCCGGTACTTCGTCCTCGACCACTCGATCGGTATGGCCGCGGAGATGACCAAGACAACGTTCTCGCCGAGACTCCATGGTCTCGCGACGAAAGCCAGCGCCACCGGGCGGACGAACGTGTTCATGAACGGGCTGAAGGGCCCCGGACCGATGGGCTTCCAGCCGTCGGCCTTCGACTTCAAGGCCGGGGACGCAGCCTGGAGCCCGTACTGGGATCACTACACCTATGCCTGGAAGGACGGAAAGACCGCCCGGCTCCTCACGAGTCAGACCGAAGTGCATCAGGCGAGAGACGCCGGAGATCTTGATGAGTTCCCGGGCGTCCCGGACACCAAAGGTGAGGTGTTCACGGTCAACTGTCCCGTGCCAGTGCTTGCCCCAGTCAGCTTCAAAGCCTGACCGGGAGGTCGCGCCACGACGGTGTCACCTCAGGTGCGCCCGACCTCCGGTGGTGGGGTCATGCCCGGCGGCATCGTGCCCTCCGGGAGCGTCCGCACCAGCGCCTCCTGGGTGACCGAGACGCCGAGCGTGCCATCGAGGGAGTGCATCGCGCCGCGGGCGAGCCCTCGTGCGTTGAAGAACGACAACGAGTGCAGGTCGTAGAGCATCCACTCATCGGCCCGGATGCGCCGGTGGAACCACACCGCGTGATCGAGGCTGGCTCCCATGAACCCAGCCCACGGTTGCCCTGGGGTCGGCGGCCGCACGGCCAACACCACAGCCATGTCTGACATAAACGTCAGCACGCACGCGTGCACCGCTGGGTCATCCGGCAGGCCAGCCGCGGTCTTGACCCACACCCTTCTGGTTGACCGATAAGTGCCATCGGGTTCAGGTTCGGTTGGCCCAACCTCGCGCATCTCGAAGGGCTGGAAGAACGACGGTCGGCTCGGAAACCCGCCGTCGCGGTCATCGAGCTCCTCAGGGACGGGCGCGTCCGCTGATCGCGGCAACTGGTAGTCGTCGCCCTCCTCGCCTTCGCGGTGGAACGAGCAGGCCATAGTGAAGATGGCTTCCCCGTTCTGCACCGCGTTGACTCGCCGGGTAGTGAACGACTTTCCGTTCCGGATGCGGTCGATGTGGTAGACGATCGGGTCGCCCGGCTTGCCCGGTCGGAGGAAGTAGCCGTGCAATGAATGGATGTGATGATCGACGTCTACGGAGTTGATGCCGGCTCGCAGCGCTTGGCTGGCCACCAGCCCGCCAAATACTCGAGCCCCCGGCCACATCGTGGGGTTGGTGCCCCTGAAGAGGTCGACCTCCAACGGCTCAAGGTCGAGCATGGCCAACAGCCGGGCAACCGCCTCGTCCGGCGTCGACTCGGTGGTCGCGTCGGTCATGGCTGCTGCTCTCCGGTGAACTGGCCAGGGCGCCGCTCCGCAACGGCCCTAATGCCTTCGGCCGCGTCTGAGGTCAGGCTAAGCCGGTCCTGCTCGGCCGCTTCGTGTGCCGTTGCATCTCGCACCTGATCGGCCAACCCCGCCCGGAGTGTGCGGTAGATCGACTCGATCGCCAGCGGCGCACCCGAAGCGATCTCTCCGGCCATCTCCAGCGCGATCTCCCGCAGGGCCTCGGCTGGCACGCACCGGTCGGCCAGGCCGACGTCGACGGCCTGTTCGCCGGTATAGCGACGACCCATCAGAAGGATCTCAGCGGCGCGGGACGCGCCAACCAACGCCGGAAGCGTGGCACTGATGCCGAACCCCTGGTGGATGCCGAGCTTCACAAAGTTGGCCGAGAACCTGGCCTCCGGGCAGGTCACGCGCATCGTGGCGGTCAGAGCGAGGCCAAGCCCCCCACCGATGGCCGGTCCTTGCACTGCGGCGACCACTGGCGTAGTGACGGCACACAAGCGGACCGCCGCGGCGTAGAGCCGATCGGTAATCGACAGGCCCTCCGCCGCGGTGCGCTCGCCGCTGCCGAACTCAGCGCCCGCACAGAAGGACCGACCCTCCGCGCAGAGCACCACAGCGCGTACACCCGGATCGCCCTCGAACCGCTCGAGCGCGTCGGCGAGCTCCTCAACCTGCTGAGGGTTGAGGAAGTTGTGGGGCGGGCGCTGCATCTCCAGGACGGCTACATGGTCGTCGCGGACGTCGATCCCCAAGGTCACGGACGGTGAAGTCATGAGCGGCGATCCTAGGGACCGCCGTCGGCGGTCGGCGCGACCGGGGGTGGCACAGGTGTGGTGACGATGGTCGTGCGCAAGGGGATCTCACGGATGCGCCAGGCCAAGACTGCTGAAAGGACGACGAGCGGGATGGCCAGCATGAACACCCGCGACACGCCTGCCGAGAGCCCTTCGATGACGGCTTGTTGCAGCTGGGGTGACAGATTTCGGATGGCGTCGGGGCTGCCGGCGATCTCGGCCGCGTCGAGCCGACCCGCGACGCTGGCGAAGGCGGGATCGGCGGCCAACCGGTCTAGGTGCGACTGCAGCCTTGCCGTAAGCACTGCCCCAGCCCCAGCGACCGCGAAGGTGCCGCCTAGGGACTGGCCAAAGCGGACGGTTGACGTGGCCGTGCCAATGTCGGTGAAGTCGACCGCGTTCTGGCTGGCCATGTTGAGTATCGGGAAGACCATCCCGAGCCCGATGCCGATCCCGAACATGGCCAAGCCGATCAGCGGCCCTGGCGTCGATGGGCCAATGCGCGAGAGGGCCATGATCATCAGCGCCGCCACCACGCTGCCGAACACGAGGTACGGCTTGTACCGACCGGTGGCCGTCATACGACGACCGCAGAACACCGAGGAGATCGTGACGCCCAGCATCGTTGGGGCGAGGTAAAGCCCCGACCTAGTAGCGGACAAACCAACGACCGTCTGCAGGAACAACGGCAGGAACACGGTGGAGACAAACATGGCGGCCGAGATTAGGAAGCCGATAGCCACCGCGATCCTGACGACCGGATTGCCGAACAACCGAAGCGGCAGCATCGGCTCCGGCGCGCGCCGCTCCTGCAGCACGAACACGATGCCTAGCACCACCCCGGCAGTCGCTAGCCCCGCGATCGGCGCGGATCGCCACGGGAACCGGTTTCCGCCCCACACGGAGACGAACATCAGGGCCGTCACCGAAGTAACGAGAAGCGCACCCCCGAGGTAGTCCACCTTCCGAGCCACCTTCGGCATCGGGAGACGGAGGTTCCGGGTGACGACAGCCATCGCGATGACTCCCAAGGGCAGGTTGATCCAGAAGATCCAGCGCCAGCTCAGTTGATCAACGAAGAACCCACCGAGCACCGGTCCGGCGACACCGGCGAGAGCGAACACGGCGCTGAAGTAGCCCATGTACCGCCCGCGCTGTCGCGGGGCCAGAATGTCGCCGACGATGGTGAAGGCCATGGCCATCAGCCCACCACCGCCGATGCCCTGCAGCGCCCTGGCGCCGATCAACTGCGGCATCGAGGTCGCGGCACCGCACAAAAGCGAGCCGACGACGAACACGCCGATGGCGACCTGAAAGACGATTCGTCGCCCGTATAGATCGCCGAGTTTGCCGTACAAGGGCGTCGACGCGGTTGACGTGATGAGGTAGCCGGTTACCACCCAGGACAACTGCGACAGGTCCCCGAGCTCTCCGACGATGGTGGGCAGCGCGGTCGCGACGATCGTCTGATCCATCGCGGCCAGGAACAAGCCGGTCAACAATCCGCTGAAGATGCTCAGCACCTGCCTGTGGGTGAGGACGGGACGCTCGTCGCCACTGGAAGGAGCCTGACCGACCGGCTGATGTGTCGCGCCCGTTGATGGGGTGCGGTCGGCGGCCATGGCTAGGCGGAGACGGCGGCCATCGTCCGCTCGACAAAGTCGGCCGCTTCCTCCTCGATTCGGTCCCGGCGAATGGCCATGCCTCCGATGACCTCCGCACCCAAGTCGGTGACGATGTCCTGCAACTTCTCGAGCACCTTGCCCTGGTC
>JBPCMH010000460.1:0-10209 GCA_051002495.1 Acidimicrobiales bacterium | reverse complement strand
GGAGGGTCGCAGCGGCAAGGCACGAAGATCCGCCCTTACCATTGGCCGAAAGTGTTCTTCCGGTGGGTTGAGGTCGACGGCAACACAGTCGACCCCTCTTGGTCGGAGCAGCTCACTGATGGGGGCGACCGCAGAACCGAGCTCAGCGAAGGCCCGCGTGTCGAGCGCGAGCAGTCGTTCGGCGAACGCTGGCTCAAGCGGCTCGCACACGAGGTAGTCGCCGATGAGGCTTCTCCACGCGGCCGCGACGCGCTCATCGGGCAACTCGTAAGGCTCGGGCTCCGCGACGGTCACGCGTCCGGGCTACCACCTCTTTCTGCTGGGCCACCGCCAATTTCGGAAGGGGCATTCTTTCTTGTCACACCCCCTCTCTAGGGTTGTAGGCATGGCAGATCGGGTTGTGCGCGTGAAGGGTGAGGTCGGGTTGTTGGCCCGTATCGACGCGCTCGCGACCGCTGCAGCTGGGTTGGCCGGGGAGGTTGATCCGGCGTTGTTGACCGGCGCTGAGGCTGAGCAGCTGCTGACCGGTTTTGGTCGGGTCCGGAATGTGGTGTCGGGCGCGATGGCCGGTTACGCGGCCCGGGTTACCGAGACCGAGCGGTGGCGTCTCGCTGGTGCACGCTCCGCTGATGCGCATTTGGGGTCGCTGACTGGCGGTTCGGCTGGGTCGGGCCGTCGGCTGGCTGAAACCGGCCGCCGTTTGGAGGACGCCCCGGAAGCGAAGAAGGCGTTGGCTGAGGGGCGGTTGTCGTTGGATCAGGCCGAACAGGTCGCCGGGGCGGTGTCCGAAACCGTCGCCTCGCCCGATGATCGGGTCGCCGGCGGCGCAGCCGAGGTAGAGCGGCGTCTGTTGGAAGTCGCCGCTGGCGGTGATCTGGCCGGTCTGCGCGATGCCGCGGCCAAGGCCAAGCAGGCCGCCCGGGATGAGGCCCGCACCCGCCGGGTCCAGCACAACACCCGCCAGCTCCGGAAACGCTCCTTCGATGACGGTTCGGTCGGCGGGCAGTTCAAACTGCCGCCATGGGTCGCGGGTGAGGTGTGGGCGGTGTTGGATCGGCTCACCGAGCACCGCTTCGACCAGCAACGCCGAGCCGGCATACGCGACCCGCGAGAGGCTTATGCCGCCGACGCACTCTGCACCGCCCTCGGGATCGAACCGTCCGTGCACCCCGACCGTGACGTGCCCGCCGCGGGCGAGCCCGATGAATCCGACGAGCAGACCAGCGCCAATGGCGAGCAGGGCACCGTCGTGGCCGAGCCCAGGGTGAACATCCACAAAGAGCTGGTCGTGATCGTCGACGCCGACAGCCTCCGCAACGGCACAGTCGGCCCCGACGGAACCTGTGAGATCCCAGGTGTTGGACCGGTGCCAGTGCAAGCCGCCCGCGACCTCCTCGGCGAGGTAGGCGTGTCGATCGTCGTGAACAACGGTGTCGATATCGCGAATGTGACCCTCGGCGGGCGGCGCCTGTCGAAGTCGATGCGGCTCGCCATGCTCGCCGGCCACGGATGGCGCTGCGGTGACTGCGGCACCCCCTACCGGCTCCAGAACGACCACGACACCCCGTACGCCATCACCCGCCACACCCGCCTCAAAGAGCTCAGACCCCGATGCGAAGTGTGCCACGGATCCAAAACCCGAAGAGAAGCCTCACAGACCGTCCAGGCCGGACGCGACTGGCATAGGGCCGCGGCCAACATCATCGCCGCCCTCACCCTCATCCTGCTCCCCCGCGGCCCCTAACCGCCCGGCGGCCCGGCCCTTCGGGCTCATGTCCCACCGTTTGTGGTCGCGCCCGCGCCCCGAACCCTAGCGGCCCGGGCCCACAAGCGAGCCGTGGTCAGTGGAACCGCCGGCGGCGTCCTAGATCCGCTCCGGTGGGTGGAAGTCCTGCGGGCGCGGTCGACCGATTTGCGTGCACCGCGGCGATCACCAATCTCATCGCCCACTCGACATCGTCCGGCCCGACGGCCAGCTCCAGCCAGTCGGAGGAGTTCCTCCGTAGCGTCACCCGCGCGTCGGCTTTGAGCTCACCTCGGCGACGGCTGATCTGCGTCTTCGTCAGCCGAAGGTCGAGGGTGCGCTCGTCATCGAAGTGGCCACCTCGCGCTTGCCGACCCACAGCGCGGGTCCGGGGCCGAAAGCCCCGTCACCGATCGCGGCCCCGTCAGTCTCGTCGCAGCATCGCTCGAGAAACTCATCGCGCCAGGCGGGCATGCGAGTCAGCCTGTTGTATCCGCGGTTCCACCGCAAGATCGACGAACCTGGTCGCCCGTACGGAACGGGGCGCCGAGGCGGCGAGGCGGCGACGGTCGAGGGTCGAGGCGGCCGAGGGAAACCTCAGGCGGCAGTGGTGGCTTCGGCCTCGCGCCAGTTGGACGGGCGCGGATAGAAACGGCGCAGGAGCAGCGGTGACCGGAAAGGTCGCCAGTCGTCAGCGGGTTGGGCCAACCGGTCGCTGACCGCGAACACCACAGACGGATTGAAACCCAGCCCGCTGTGGCTACCGAGGACCTCAATGTTCTCCCGCTGCGGTCCTTCGGCCTCCAAGCATTGCCACCAGCGCACCACACCGTCGGTCTTGGTGTAGATCGCAGTGGCTGGCACCGTGAGGGGCTCGCGGTCGCTCTCCGCGCCCACCTCGGTCAGGTCGATGGCGTGGAGATCGGACATCCGCTCGTACAAGGCTGAGGCCGTGCTGCGGTCCTGGTCGGTCATTCGGAACGGGCTGCCGAGCGTGATGACTTGACGGACCGCCTCTGGCTGCATGCGGGCCAGTTCCCGGGCGAAGATGCCGCCGAGGCTCCATCCGACGATGCTGACGGGACGGCCGTGACGTTCGTGAAGGAGCATGAGCCGCTCGACCATTCCCTCAACGATTCGCTGGGTGGGTCCGATGTTGCGGCCAAGCCGCCAGCCGTGGGTCCAGTACCCCTGGCTTCTCAACACGCGGCGGAGAGGCGCAGTCGACCGGTCGTCGGCGGTGAATCCCGGCAGCACGAGCACCGGGTGGCGGTCGCCTCGGCCCGCGAAACGCAGGAGCGGTGAAGCGGCGGAGATGGCACCGAGCTCGAACAATGCTCTTGACTCGAGCAGCATGAGCCAAGGGGCGGGTGCGTCTGTCCGGTTGGAGTTGCTCATGGCGCCCACCAGCGTAGGACAGCACACGGCGTTCTCCGGGCATGTGACCAACGCCCACTGGCGGAAAATAGCGATCGTTCGTTATTCTTCCTATAGGGTCCCGGCTCGACAGCCGGACCAGGGGGATCTTGTGGGACGAGTGGCAGGCCTCACGGCCGAGGAGACACGACGAAGGGTGATTGGCGCCGCTGCCGACGTCTTCGCCGCGCACGGCTACGAGGGCGGCAGCATCGCCGAGATCGCACGGACGGCCGGACTCAGCACCGGGGCGATCTACGGAAACTTCGCCTCGAAGGCTGAGCTCCTGGCCGAGGTGGTCGAGACCTACGCCACCTCCGAACTCAACCGGCTCCTGGCCGACGAAACGGCGAGGCCAACGAGCATCCTCGATCTGGTCGTGCAGCAGGGCTCGGCCCTCGAGCGGGACCGCCCCGCAACCGCTCTCCTCCCCGAGGCGATCTTGGCCTCTCGGCGTGACCCCGACGCGGCCGAGGTGCTGACACGCCACGTGTCGAGCCGAGAATCGCTGCTGGCTGAGGTCATCGGGTTGGCCCAGTCTTCTGGGGAGGCCTCTGACGACGTGCCGGCCGATGTCATCGCCCGGTTCTGTCTCATGCTCGGGCTCGGCTCGTTGCTCGTGCGAGCGATGGACCTCCCACGCACCGACCCCGACCAATGGTCGGCCCTGATCAACCGGCTCGTCGACAGCTTCCGGGCTGTGGAGTCGACGCCATGAACGGCCAAGCGCGGACCGCGCCCCTCAGCAAGGAGACCACCTGATGTCGAACAAGCCCGTCACCGATTGGGCCACCGACTTCGATCACACCGACGACTCGTGGGCTGCGGATCCCTACCCGATCATTGAAGAGCTCCGGCAGACCTGCCCCGTCGCGCACTCCGACCGTTACGGCGGCGTGTGGCTCCCGACGACCCATGCCGATGTGGCCGCCATCGCCAACGACATGGAGCACTTCTCGTCGCGCAGCATCATCGTCAGCGAGCACCGTCCTCCGATGGAGCTCGCCCCAGAGGGCATCGCTCCGCCGATCTCGTCCGACGCGCCGTTTCACCACGACTCGCGTCGTACCCTGCTGCCGATCTTCTCGCCGCAGAACATCGACAAGCTCGAAGAGTCGACGCGTGAGTACTGCCAGGAGCTCATCGCCGCGATGGGCGATCGCGACATCGTCGACGCTGCGGTGGAGTACACCCAGCACATCCCGGTGCGGGTGATCGCCAACATGCTCGGCCTGCCGGAATCCGACGCAGACACGTTTCGCACGTTCGTCCACGACATCCTCGAAGGCGTCGCCCGACCGTTCGAGGAGCGGATCGAAAGCTTCATGGCGCTGTTCAACTACTTGCAGCACCACATCCAGGACCACCTCGACAACCCACGCGACGACCTCATCACTTTCCTTCTCGAATCCGAGAGCGACGGGGAGAAGCTCAGCCCGTTCCAGGTGGCTCGCACGGTGGCGCTATTGCTGATCGCCGGCATTGACACGACATGGAGCGCAATCGGCGCCTCGATCTGGCATCTGGCCCAACACCCGGCCGACCGGAAGCGCCTGCAAGCCGAGCCGGAGCTCCTGCCGACAGCCATCGAGGAGTTCTTGCGGGCCTACGCGCCCGTGACTATGGCTCGCCTGGTCAAGGACGACTTCGAGTTCAACGGCTGCCCGATGAAAGCCGAGGACTGGATCCTGCTGTCGTTCCCTGCGGCAAACCGCGATCCCGAGATGTTCGACCGGCCCGACGAAGTGCTCATCGATCGATCCCCGAACCGGCACTCGGCGTTCGGTCTCGGCGTCCACCGCTGCGCCGGCTCGCACTTGGCCAGGATGGAGATGCGCGTCGCGCTCGAAGTGTGGCTTGAAGCCTTCCCCGACTTCGACCTGGCGGATCCCTCCGCGGTGACGTGGTCGGGCGGGCAAGTGCGGGGTCCTCGCGTCCTGCCGATTCAGGTCAACCGCTAACGCGCCCGCGCCCGCCGGTCAGCGCTGAAGCCACGCGAGCGCGCCGCGGGCGGCGGCCACTCCGGTGCTGAAGGATCCCTGCAGCAAGTAACCCCCGGTTGGTGCTTCCCAATCGAGCATCTCCCCCGCGACGAAGACCCCTGGTCTCCGCCGGAGCATGAACCGCTCGTCAATCTCGTCGAACGACACCCCGCCAGCGGTCGAGATGGCCTTGTCGATTGGGGCCAGATCGACGATGGCGATCGGGGTTGCCTTGACCAGGGTGGCCAGCTCAGTCGCATCGGTCGGCACCTGATTCTCCGTTGCTTCCCGCAGCAGAGCGACAGACGCTGGCGCGAAACCGGCGCGGCGGAGCCAGGTGGATACCGAGTCCTTGGCTCGCCGCCGTTGGGTGAGCCGATCGGCCAGCGCCCTGGCGCCCAAATCGGGCTGAAGATCGAAGTAGGCGATCATGACGCCGTGCCGATCAAGCTCGGCGCGGATCGCTCCGGAGTGCGCGTAGACCGGACCACCCTCCAGACCGTTCGCCGTGACCACGACGTCGCCCCGGACCACCTCGTCGGCCACGCGCATCGCGACGTTCTTGATCGGTTCTCCGCCGAATCGTTTGACAAACACCTCTGTCCACCGGGTGACGACTCCGCAGTTCGCGGGACGAAGCGGCAGCACGCCGATGCCCTGCCGTGCGAACTGGTCAACCCACGCGCCATCCGAGCCGACGCGTGGCCAGCTCGCCCCACCCAAGGCCATCACCGTCGCGTCGGCCTCAACGTGAACCTCTCCGCTCGGTGTCGCGAAGCGTGAGCCAGTGCGGGCCTCGTCTCCGGCTTCATACTCCACAAAACCCAGCCACCGATGGCGCACGTGGACGTTGACCCCGAGCGACTCGAGTCTGATCAGCCATGACCGGAGCAACGCCGCCCCGGTGAATGTGTCGGGAAACACCCGGCCGCTGGTGCCGGCGTAGGTCGGCATGCCACGCGCCGCGCACCATGTCCGCAGGTCGATCGGCCCGAACGCGGTGAGAGCCTGCTCGAGCTCGGCCCGGCGGGACCCGTATCGAGCGAGGAACCCATCCAACGGCTCGTCGTGGGTGAGGTTGAGACCGCTTCGACCTGCAAGGAGCAGTTTTCGCCCGACCGATGCCATGTGCTCGTACACGCTGACTCGACATCCAGCCTCGGAGAGCACCTCCGCCGCCATGAGCCCGGCAGGACCGCCGCCGATCACCATCGCGGTCGGCGCGGGCTCTGTGGTCACCGCATCAGCCTACGAGGAGCGCCAGTTCACCCCAACAGGTCGGCCAGCGACAGATCATCGACCGCCCGTTCGAAGCGCTCGAACATGTTCTCGATCAGGGCCCGCTGGCGGGCGTCGTCGAGATCCATGCCCCGGCACGCCACGACGGGATACACGAGGCAGAACAAGGCTGCAGTCCGATAGTTGTCCCAGAGGCCGGCTACGTCTGCTTCGGGCACACCCGACTCGACCAGCGCGGCGACGTACCGATCGAAAAGCGCCCGCTCGCTGGCCGCGGCTAGCTCTGGCGCCAGGCTCTGGGTGACGAAGTAGGCGAGGTCGTACACGCCGGAACCGACGCCGGTGAGCTGGAAGTCAAGCAGCGCCACCCGCCCATCGTCGGAGAACAGGATGTTGTCGGCCCGGTAGTCGCCATGGGCCAACGTCGCGGGCGCCTCCGCTAACTGGGTGAGCATGCCGGGCATGGCCGCGGTCCATCCCGGTGCCACGCGATGGATGGCGGCCGGTATCTCGCCGAAGTCGCTCGTGAGCTTCTCCCAGCCCTCGGCGAACACCATGGGCAGCACTGCCGGATAGATCGGGTCGGCCAGGCTAACCACCGTCCCCCGCTCAGCCAGCGGCTCCGCCTTCCGCCACCACGTGGCATGCCATGCGGCGAGCTCACTGACGCTCTGCTCCGCGTCGGCCAAGTCCATGCCTTCGTTCTGATCTACGAACCGCATGCCGCCCATGTCTTCCATGACCACGACGAACGCGGAGCTCTCCTCGTCGACGGCCGCCGCGTAGGCCTTGGGCACGCGAATGGGCGAGGCGGACGCCAGCTCATCAAAGAACCGCACCTCCCGGATGTACATGCGCAGCATCGTCGAGGTGAAGACCGCCGCCGGGTCCAGCGCGGGCAGCTTGACCACCAACGACGATGGGCAACCCTGGCCCTCGCACGCAACGCGGTAGACCGCGCTGCTGACGCCGATCCCCTGCCCGATCTGGGTTGCCACCGCCGACGTGATCGGCAGGCCGGTGGCGGCCGCCAGCCAGTCGCTAGTGATCTCGTCAACGGATGTGGGGATGGACAACACGGTCACTCCTTGGGTCTGTTAGGGGCCGCGACGAAACTACTTGCCTGATTTCTGTGTCTTCACCCCAGGTCCAGGCGATCTGACTGCGCAAGTAGTTTCGTCGTGGTCCCTTAGCTCGGTCGAGTCTGGCAGTCCGCAGTGTCGGCGCGCGACGTTTACACCTTGCCTCTCCCGGACGGGGAGGGTCTGGCCCAGTTGCTGGAGCTCACCGCAGAGGTGAACGGGGAGGCGACGCCGCGCCCGGCATGAGATCGCGATCTCGTCCTACTAGCCGGTCGGCACCCAGTTGCCGTGGAAGCCGAACGGCACGCGCACGGGGAGCTTGATGGTCGCCAGGGGATCCCCGGCAAAGTCCTGAGCGGCCAGGATCACCACATCGCTGGTATCGGTCGTGGCGTCGTAAACGTAGGACATGACGAACCCGTCGTCCTCGCCCGCCTCCGGTGATCGGGGGATGAAGACCGGCTCCAGTGTTGCTCTGCCCCGTCCGTAGTTGTGCATCTCCGTGCGGCCGGCCACCAGGTCGATCTTGAGTGCGTCGGCCGACTTGTCGTCGTCAACGCCCAGGTTCGACGCCGAATAGCCGAAGCGGTGGACGCGACCCTCGTTGCGCTCGTCATGGCGCGGGAACTCCTGTGGGCGCTCGTCGAGCACCTCTTCTGCGACCTTGCCGGAGGTCGTGTCGATGGTCCACCGACTGAGGTTGGGCGCGCCCTCGTTCGGGCCGAGCTTGGACTTGGCAAACATCTTGGGGTGGCGGACGGCGTCGATCACGACCCCGCCGTCGGGGAGGTCGTGAGCGTTGAGGACGTGGAAGATGTAGCAAGGGTCGATCTCGAACCAGCGGATCTCGTCGGCGGAGGTTGCCTCCATCGGCAGGAGACCAAAGCGGGCGGTGTAATCCTCGCTCCAACCGAACGGAGCCTTGCCTGCCATGGCGTCCTCCAGGCTGAACAAGCAAGGCAGGTCCATCACGACCACGTAGGTCTCCGTGATGGCGCAGTCGTGCAGCATCGGGATGGCAGGTGTCGGAACCGACACCGTCTTGCGGACGCGGCCGTCGGTGCCGACGGTGACGACGTGCACACTGTCTCCGATCATCGGCGAGTAACACACGGCGTGGAGTTCGCCGGTGGCCGGGTCACGCTTCGGGTGGGCACTGAACGGCCCCTCGAGGGTGCCCCCGAAGCCGTCGATGGCCTCGGTGTCGAGGGTGTCGCTCAGCCGAGCCGGGAGACCACCGGCCTCGACGATCGCCCACGTCGCGCCGGCATGGCCGATGACGTTGGTGTTGGCCCCACCGCGGAAAATGTCGCTGTGTGGGCCCGACACGGGCTCCTCGCCCAGCCACTCGCTGGCCGCGGCGCCGCGCACGATGCGGTTCCGGTACCACTCCGCTCGCCCCTCGCGGAAGCGCACGCCGTGCACCATGCCGTTACCCGTGAACCAGTGGTAGGTCGCAGGGTCAGGATCGTCGAGCGGGTTCGGACCATTGCGAATGAAGCGACCGTCGAGCTCGGGCGGGATCTGTCCCTGCACCTCCAGCTCGGTGAGCGTGTGCTCCTCGAGCATCGGGGCGTTGTTGCCGGATAGGTACCGGTTCGGGCTCGGGCGGAGGGCCATGCGTCCCAGGCTGGCACACCCCACCCGGCTCGCGCCGGGAGCGAAGGTGTGGGGCCTCCAACGACATACCCCACCCTGGTATAGTCCAGCCGACGACGCCGACCGCCAAGGAGGCCCCCGTGGCTCGTGGCTACACCGCTACCAAGGACCAGCTCACCCAACGGCTCGCCCGCATCGAGGGCCAGGTCCGGGGGGTGTCAAAGATGGTCGACGAGGAGCGGTACTGCATGGACGTCCTTAGCCAGATCAACGCCATCCGCGCCGCGATTGACAAAGTGGCGCTCGGCCTGCTCGACGGTCACGCCCGTCACTGCCTCATCGGCGAAGGTGGGGGGCCAACCGATCCCACTGAGCAGGTCGACGAGATGATGGCCGCGGTCGGGCGGATGATGTCGCGCTAGCGGGGAACGCCCTTCATCCCGGTAGGACGCCTGACACGGTTGTGTCGGGGAAGTACCGATGGTGGCGGGAGCCGGTGACCTCGTAGATCGCGGTCCCCTCCCGGCCATCGTCGGTGCGCACCTTCATCAGGTTGAGTCCGCCCCGCTGGAACGGCTCGTACGGACGGGCAAACGTTCCCTCGGCCTCGACGGTGATCTGGCGTCCGTCCTCGAGGGTGAACCGGCTACTACCGGCAAGACCGGTCACTTCCTCGCCGTGCTCGCCGTAGCGCGGCGGCGTTCCGTCGGCCCCAACCCAGCTGACGTCGGTCTCGAACTTCACGACAGGGATCGGATCGCTGCCGTCTGCACCGGCCCAGCACCCATCGGTGTAGACGGGAGCGCCGTTGGCGTACTCCCAGTGCCACACGCCGAGGAAGCCATCGTTGAGCTGGATCTGGAACCACATCCACAGCGGGCAACGCCCGTGGTCGCGGATGCCCCATGAGTGGTCGCGCTGACCGACCCACCCGTCGACATCCTTGGTCACTCCCCCTGCGGTGTAAGTCCCGGTGTAGGTGCCCGACTGCACGATGTGGCACTGATCCCACACGATGTCGTCGCCGGCGCGCATCGTTCCCCGGCGGAGCCCGTACGGCTGGGTCCTCGCGGTGAACGTGAGGTCAACGCCGATGACACACACCTCGGGATCGGCCCACAGCCGGATCTCCTCAAAGGGCTTGACG
>JBPCMH010000459.1:0-5420 GCA_051002495.1 Acidimicrobiales bacterium | reverse complement strand
ATCGCCCTCGCCATCCCTCGCATCCGGGACTTCCGGGGGCTGCCGCCGAACGGCTTCTGTCCGGAGATGGCGGTCAGATCCTTGACCGCGCCCTCGAGCAGCGACGGCTGCTGAACGGCTCGGCCGACGCCCATGTTGATGACGATCTTGTCGAATCGGGGCGCTTCCATGATGTTGCCCAGGCCGAGCGAATCCTTGAGCTGGGCACGGATCTCATCGTTGTAGCGCTGCTTGAGGCGGGGAATGGTGGTGGTCGCCATCAGATGTCGCCCTCGCACTTCTTGCAGATGCGGGTCTTGGTGCCGTCGGCATCGATGCGGTAGCCAACCCGGGTCACGCCACCGCACGCGTCGCAGACCAGCGCGACGTTGGCGACCGGAACCGGAAGGTCCTTGTCGATGATGCCGGCCTGTTGGGTGGCGCGGGTCGACTTGGTGTGCCGCTTGACGCGGTTGACCCCTTCGACGATGACCTTGCCGGTCTCGGGGATGGCGCGGATGACCTCGCCCTCCTTGCCGCGATCCTTGCCCGTCAGGACTCGGACGTGGTCGCCCTTCTTGATTTTCATTCCCATGTCAGAGCACCTCTGGTGCGAGAGAGACGATCCGCATGAACTTCTTGTCGCGAAGCTCCCGGCCGACCGGGCCGAAGATGCGGGTGCCACGGGGTTGCTGCTGATCGTTGATCAGCACCGCGGCGTTCTCGTCGAACTTGATGTAGCTGCCATCTGGCCGGCGCTTCTCTTTGGCCACACGAACGACGACGCACTTGACGACCTCGCCCTTCTTGACTGCAGCGCCGGGGATGGCGTCCTTGACGGTGGCCACGAACACGTCGCCAATCGACGCGTACCTGCGTCGGGAACCGCCCAGCACCTTGATGCAGAGCACTTCCTTGGCGCCGGAGTTGTCGGCCACCCGGAGTCGTGATTCTTGCTGGATCAACGTGCACGCTCCAGGATCTCAACGAGACGCCACCGCTTGAGCTTGGACAGGGGACGGGTCTCCTGGACCCGCACCTTGTCGCCAACCCTGGTGTCGTTGTCCTCGTCGTGGACATACAAACGCTTGGTGCGCTGCACCGTCTTGTTGTAGCGAGCGTGCCGAACGCGATCGACGACGACGACGATGGCCGTCTTCTCCATCGAGTTCGAGGCAACCATGCCCACCCTGACCTTGCGGTCGTTCGGGCGCTCAGTGGTGGTGGTCTCTTCGGCCATCACGCGTTCTCCTCGATCGGGGCGCCGGTCGCGAGGGCCTCAGCGGCCTCAATCTCGCGCTGGCGGAGAATGGTCTCGATGCGAGCCACGTCACGACGCACATCGCCGAGGTGGGCGGTGTTGTCCTGCTGGCCGGTGACGAGTTGGAACCGCAGGTTGAAGATCTCCTGCTTGGTCTCAGACAGGCGGATGAGCAACTCGTCGTCGCTCAACTCGGGGAGATCTGATGCCTTGGTCATCAGATCTCAACCCCTTCCTGGATGCTGCGCTCGACGAACTTCGCCTTGATCGGCAGCTTCTGGATGGCCCGCTCGAGGGCCTCCTTGGCAATCACTTCGTCGGGATAGGACAACTCGAACATGATGCGGCCCGGCTTGACGACCGCGACCCAGTGCTCCGGGTTGCCCTTGCCGGAGCCCATGCGGGTCTCGGCCGGCTTCTCGGTGACGGGCTTGTCGGGGAAGACCCGGATCCACACCTTGCCGCCACGCTTGATGTGGCGGGTCATGGCGATACGGGCGGCTTCGATCTGTCGAGCGGTGACCCATCCCGGCTCGAGGGCGTGGATGGCGTAGTCGCCAAAGGTGATCGTCGTGCCGCCCTTGGCGGTGCCGGTCATGCGGCCGCGATGCTGCTTGCGGTGCTTGACTTTCTTCGGCATGAGCACGGCTATGCACCGTCCTTCGGATTCTCGCGGGTACGACGCTCGATGTCCTCTTCTTCCTTGAGCAAGCGGTCGAGCTCGGGGTCGACCTCCTTGACCAAGGGGACGACGTCTTCCTCGGGGGCGTCGCCCGGCGTGGCCGGAGCGGCCTCGGGACGACGACCGGCGCCGGCGGAGCTGATGATGGCCTTGGGCTTGGTCTGACCAGACGTGCCACCGGTGGCCATGTCGGCCTCGCGGCTGATCTTGTCGTCAGCCGAGACGGCGTACGGCAGGATGTCGCCCTTGTAGATCCAGACCTTGACGCCGATGCGGCCGTAGTTGGTCTTGGCCTCGCGCAGGCCGTAGTCGATGTTGGCCCTGAGGGTGTGCAGCGGCACGCGTCCCTCGCGGTAGGTCTCGTTGCGGCCCATCTCCGAGCCCTGCAGGCGACCCTTGCACTGCACGCGGATGCCGAGGCCGCCGGCCTTGGTGACCGTCTGCACGGCCCGCTTCATGGCCCGGCGGAAGCTGACCCGACCAGCAAGCTGATCGGCGATGCCCTGGGCGATCAGCGCGGCGTCAAGCTCGGGCTGCTTGATCTCCTGGATGTTGAGCTGCACCTTGTTGTTGCCGGTGATCTTGGCCAGCTCAGCCCGCAGGCGGTCGGCCTCAGAGCCACGGCGGCCGATGACGATGCCGGGGCGCGCCGTGTGGATGTCGATGCGCAACCGGTCACGGGTGCGCTCGATCTCCACCCGGCTGACCGCGGCCCGCTCGAGCTGCGACATGAGGTAGCTGCGGATCTTCCAGTCCTCGATGACCCAGTCCTGATAGTCGGCGTCGGTGAACCAACGCGACTTCCAAGTGAACTCCTGGTTCACGCCGAGCCTGAAGCCGTACGGGTTGACCTTCTGTCCCATTGCTACTGCTCCCCTTCTTCGTCCGTGCCTTCGACGGCGTCGGCGTCGGCATCGGCCTCGGCCGACTCCTCTGCCTGGGCGTCGGACCCTTCGATGTCGTTGGCCTCGGCGACCGCGGCCTCGTCAGCGGCGGTCTCCTCGGCGGTGATCTTGGTGGCCTCAGCGACCGCGGCCCCGTCGGTGCCGGTCTCCTCGTCGGTGATCTCGGTGGCCTCGGCGACCGCGGCCTCGTCGGTGCCGGGAGCCTCGGTCAGCTCGTTCTGTTCGGCGACCGCGGCCTCGACTTCGGCCTCGTCCGCGCCGACCTGCTCCTGGTTGCGCTGGCCCCGGCGGCCACCGGCCACACGACGGGCACGGCGATCGGCCTGATCGGCAGCCTGACGGGCCCGGAAGCGGCGCAACTCCTCCTCGGGGAGGCGGCTGACCACGATGGTGATGTGGCAGGTGCGCTTGAGAATGCGGGTGGCCCGGCCGCGGGCTCGAAACTTGTTGCGCTTCAGCGTGGGACCCTCATCGGCGAAACAGGCCGAGACAAAGAGCTCTTCGGGGTCAATGCCGTCGTTGTTCTCGGCGTTGGCAATGGCCGAGAGCAGCAGCTTGCCGACCGGGGTGGCGGCGTCGCGCTCGCACAGACGGAGGATGTCTTCAGCCAGCGAGACGTGCTTGCCTCGCACGAGGTCGAGAACCACGCGGACCTTCGACGGCGAGATGCGCACGTAGCGGGCGACGGCCCTGGTGCCCGGGCGTTCGTTGGTCTTGACCCCGGTCATCAGCGCCGGCCCTTCGCGCCGCGCTCTTGGCCGGCGTGGAACTTGAAGGTTCGGGTCGGCGCGAACTCGCCGAGCTTGTGGCCGACCATCGACTCGGTGACATACACCGGCACATGCTTGCGGCCGTCGTGCACCGCGATGGTGTGGCCGACCATGTCGGGGATGATCGTCGAGCGACGTGACCACGTCTTCACCACGCGCTTGTCGCCAGAGGCGTTGAGCGCGTCGATCTTGCGCAGCAAGTGGTCGTCGACGAAGGGGCCCTTCTTGAGACTGCGGGGCATAGTTCCTTACCTCCGCGCACCGCGCGTGCGGCGACGTCGGACAATGAGATTGTCGGATTCGGGCTTCTTCTTGCGGGTGCGGCCTTCCGGCTTGCCCCACGGCGAAACGGGGTGGCGACCACCAGAGGTCTTGCCCTCGCCGCCACCCAACGGGTGGTCGACTGGGTTCATGGCCACGCCACGGGTTTGCGGGCGCTTGCCCTTCCAGCGGTTGCGGCCGGCCTTCCCGATCGAGATCAGGTCGTGCTCGGCGTTGCCCACCTCACCAACGGTGGCTCGGCAGTCGATGCGCACCCGGCGCATCTCGGTGGACGGCAGCCGCAGGGTGGCGAAGTCGCATTCCTTGGCCACGAGCTGCACGGCCATGCCGGCGCCTCGGCCGAGCTTGCCGCCGCCGCCCGGCTTCAGTTCGACGTTGTGCACGACGGTACCGACCGGGATGTAGCGGATGGCAAGGGCGTTTCCGGGACGGATCTCCGCGCCCTGACCGCTCTGCAACACGTCGCCGACCCCGACGTGGCGGGGGGCGAGGATGTAGCGCTTCTCACCGTCGGCGTAGTGGAGCAAGGCAATGCGAGCGTTGCGGTTGGGGTCGTATTCGATGGCCGCGACCTTGGCCGGGATGCCATCTTTGTTCCGACGGAAGTCGACGACGCGGTACTGCTGCTTGTGGCCGCCGCCGCGATGGCGGGCGGTCTTGCGACCGAGGTTGTTGCGACCGCCGGTGCGGGGCTTGGGCGCGAGCAGCGACTTCTCGGGCGTGGTCTTGGTGACCTCGGAGAAGTCGGACGACGACTGGAACCGTCGGCCTGGGCTGGTGGGCTTCCGTTTGCGAAGGGGCATGTTCTAAGCCTCGAACAGATCGATGCGGTCGCCGTCGGCGAGGGTGACGATGGCCCGCTTGGTGTCGGGACGCTTGCCGAAGGTGTAGGACCGACGGTTGCGCTTGCGCTTCCCCTTGCGGTTCAGCGTGTTGACCTTGACCACCGACACGTTGAAGATCGTCTCGACGGCCTGGCGAATCTCGGTGCGGTTGGCGCTCGGGTGCACGACGAACGTGTAGACGTTGTTGTCGAGCAGGGCGTAGGACTTCTCCGACACGACCGGTCGGAGAATCACATCGCGGGGGTCCTTCATTCGGTGGCCTCCTCAGCGGCGGCGGGCTTCTTCGAGTCGGGGCCGGGCAGGGTGGCCTGCGTAAAGACAACCCAGTCAGAGCACAACACGTCGTACGCGTTGAGCTCGCCGGCGAGGATCGGGTGCACCTCGGGCAGGTTGCGGAACGACTTCGCCGCGACGAGGTCGTCGTGGCTCAGCACCAGCAGTACCTTGCCCTCAACGCCGAGTGCGCCGAGCGCAGCCTTGGCGTCGCGGGTCTTGGGCGCGTCGAAACTCCATGAGTCGACGACGGCAATGCGGCCCTCGCTGGCCCGGTCCGAAAGCGCGGACCGCAGTGCCAACCGCACCATCTTCTTGGGAGTCTTCTGCTTGTAGCTGCGCGGCTTAGGGCCGAGGGCGACGCCGCCGCCCTTCCACTGAGGCGAGCGGATCGAACCCTGGCGGGCGCGGCCGGTGCCCTTC
>JBPCMH010000458.1:0-3159 GCA_051002495.1 Acidimicrobiales bacterium | reverse complement strand
GGTTGAGGCTCATGCCGGGTGGGACGCGCGCAGACAGGGCGCCGCGGCCTGCAGTCCGCGCTCCGAAGCACGTTCCTCCCGTGACGTAGGAGGCGGTCACGTCGGGGATGAACCCGCCGGCGGTGTGCCATCCGTCGTGGCTCCAGGTCCCCCAGCCGATGGCGGCTTGCCCGACATGTCCCAGCCGTTCGGCGGATGCTCGCTGCTCAGCCTCACTCACATCATGGAAGCCGCTCCATCGGGTTTGGTTCCACACATCGTTGCCGAACTGGACCATGCCCGATCGGCTGGCATCGGCGCGACCGTGCCCATTCCAACCGGCCAGGTCGAACCCGGCATCCCTGACGCCCCATAGTGAGTCCTTGGCGCCGCGATCGATGCGATGCAACTTCACGTCCAGGTTGCCTTCGGTCCACGAGGCGGGTCGACCCCACGGCGCTTGGCCCAAGCTTGCTTGGTGCTCGTAGCCATCGGCCGTCTTGCCATACCGGTAGGAGTTGAGCACGCTCGTTTCGCCGTTCAGGTGGTAGTCCGACGCACCCCACAGGTCGCCGATCGCGTTGACGCAGTCATTCTCGGCGCGGTCTTTGGCGACTTGAAGCGCAACGATTTGGTCGTGCAGTGCCTCCTCGCGTTGCGCCAACTCGACGGCCTCGTTGCGGTAGTGGTCCTTGACGCTCTCCCAGGCTGTGTTGTCGGCGTTGTCGGCCTCGATGGCGGCCCGGTCTTGGGTGAACGTAAGAATGTCGAGGATCAGGGTCCGCCGGTGGGCCTCCAACTCACCTAGCTGGTCGGCATACGCCTCCAGTGCGGTCTCGGCGGTCGCCACTCGCTCGGTCAGCTGCAACGCTATCTCGCTCGGCTGGGTCATCGTCGCCATGACCTGCACCTGCTCAGGTGCGTTGTATGCGCCGGCCAACCGGCACCATTCGACGTGGACCTCGGCGGCGGTGGCGTGGACGGCCCGTGTCGCTGACTTCAGAACGTCCACCGCTTTGCGGATCGTGGACGGGTCATCGAAGGTGGCGATCCCTGAGATGTCCAAACCCGCGCTCACCGGCCGATTAGACCGCACACGTGGACATGGCAACTGAAGTTATCCACAGGGCGCCCAGGTGAGAGACGTCCGCCGTCGACCCCAGCGACCTTCAGTCTCATGTGAGCCGCCGCTTTACCGCGCTCAGGTGGTCCAGAATGGCGACAACTCCGCGCTCAGGTGGCCGCGAGCGACAACAACTCCGCGCTCAAAGGAGAGTGTATGAAGGACAGTCCGCTGATCGCATTGGCCACGGCCGCCGAGGTGGCTGAGCTCGACGAGGAAGGTCAACTGCTGGCATCGGCGCTGCGCGAGCGGGGTGCCCAGGTGACCCCCGCAGTGTGGGACGGCGCCGACATCGATTGGGCCGCATACGACCTGGTCGTGGTCCGCTCCACCTGGGACTACGCCATGCGCCGCCCCGCATACCTCGCCTGGGCCGAGCAGGTAGCCACCGTCAGCCGTTTGCTCAACGCGCCTGATCTGCTGACGTGGAACACCGACAAGCGCTACCTTCACGATCTCGCACATGCCGGGGTGTCGATCGTTCCCTCGCAGTTCATCGACCCGGGCGAGTGCGTCGAGCACGACTGGCTGCACACCGAGCACGTGGTCAAACCGTCCGTCTCGGCGGGCTCCAAGGACACGTTGCGCCTTGGCCCCGAAGATGCCGATAGGTCCGTGGCCCACCTGAGCGCGATCCTCGACACCGGGCGCACGGCCTTGGTCCAGCCCTACCTGGCCGACGTCGACACGGCCGGTGAGACGGCCATGCTGTTCTGCGACGCCGAGTTTTCACACGCCATGTGCAAGGGCGCCATCCTGGAACGCGGAGCTGGCCTGGTAGAGGGGTTATTCGCCCCCGAAGTCATCACCCCGCGGACTCCGAGCGACGCCGAGATGGCACTGGGCAGAGCGGCGATGGCGGCGATTCCTGGCGACGAGCCCCCGCTCTATGCCCGGATCGACGCACTGCCATCCCCGGACGGTCCGGTCGTCCTCGAAATTGAACTGACCGAGCCGTCGATGTTCTTCGAGTATGCCGATGGCTCAGCTGGCCGATTCGCCGATGCCATCCTGGCCCGGCTGGGGTAGCGGGCTCGCGAGCCCCTCAACCACCTCGGCGCCCGGCAACTTCGCCAAAGACGCTGGGGGGCAGAGGATCTTGCGATCGCGTGAGCCTCCGCCGACGATGACCTGTTCGCGAGACATCACTGCGGCGTCGATCCAGATCGGGACATCCTCGGGCAATCCGAACGGCGTGACCCCGCCGATCTGCATACCCCCGGAGCGCTCGATGGTCTCCTGCGCCCCGGCGAACGAAGCCCGCCGTGTGCCCAACCGCTTGCGCACAGCCGAGTTGACGTCCAGCCGGGTCGAGGCCAGCACCACGCAGCACACCATCGGCCGCTCAGCAGATTTGCCGACGACCAGGATCGCGTTGGCGGAGTCCTCAAGCGCATAGCCGTATGCATCACAGAAGGCCGCCGTGTCGGCCAGGTCGGGGTCGCAGGGCACCATGGTGTGATCGAGTTCGGCCAGGGCTGCCAACACGGGGTCGTCGCTCATCGCCCCAGTATCGGCCACGCCACCCCTCCATCACCGCCATCCCTCCACCACCGCCTGACCCCGGGGCACCATCTGCCACGCTGCGCAACCACTCCTGCCGTCCCCGTCGACTTCTGCCGTGCCCGGACGCGGCAGAAGACGACCAACGCGGCAGGAGACGCCAAGTGTGAAGGAGTCGCCGAGTGTGCGGAAGACGACCAACGCGGCAGGAGACGTCAAGTGTGAAGGAGTCGCCGAGCGTGCGGAGGACGACCAACGCGGCGGGAGTCGCCGGGTGTGCAGCAGAAGGCCAACGCGGTAGGAGTCGACGCGCTCGGGTTTAGCCTCGGGGGATGGAATCCACCAGCGCGACAAATTTCGACGTGACACATCCGGGTACGGGAGAGCACGTCGGCACCTGGCCGATACATACCGAACGGGAAGTGTCCGAGGCGACGAACAGCGCCCGAGTAGCCGCCGAGGGGTGGGCCTCGCTGAGCTTTCGCGAGCGCAAGACCCGGCTCGATGACTTTCGGGCCGAAATCGCTCGTCGCAGCGACGAGCTCGCGGACCTC
>JBPCMH010000457.1:0-4160 GCA_051002495.1 Acidimicrobiales bacterium | reverse complement strand
TGCCCCGTGAGACCCCTGGCGTAGAGATCATGCCGGAGCCGCGCAATCACAACCACATCATCTACAACGAGGTCCGCGTGCCCAGCGATCATCTTCTTGGGCCGGAGGACGGGGCCAAGATTCTCGCCCAGCGACGGCTCGGCGGCGGGCGGATCCATCACGCCATGCGCACCCTGGCCCAGTGCAAGCTGGCCTTCGACATGATGTGCGAGCGCGCTTTGAGTCGCGAGTCGCACGGCAAGACGATCTCTGACCATCAGATGGTGCAGGAGAAGATCGCCGACTCGTATGCCCAGATCCGGATGCTGCGCCTGTTCATCCTCGAGACGGCTTGGAAGATCGACCAGACGAGCACTCAGGAGGCTCGAACCGACATCGCCGCGGTGAAGTTCACCATGGCGAAGGTCCTGCGCGAGGTGTCGTTCAATGCCCTCCACATCCTTGGATCCCTCGGTACGACCGACCTCACCCCGCTGCAGGCTATGTACGCCGGCGCGCCCACCATGGGAATCGCTGACGGCGTCGACGAAGTGCACAAGGCCACGGTCGCCCGCCGCGTGCTCAAGGAGTACCGCCCGCACGAGGGCTATTGGCCCACCGAGTACTTCCCGGCCAAGCGAGAGGCCGCCCGGGAGCAGTTCGAGCCCCTTTTCGAGAAGGATCCGGAGTTGCGCGAGCTAGCGGACGGCTACGCGAAGTACATGGCATCGCGACGCTGAACCCCATCGCATGAGCCACGACCACGGCCACGCCGGCGCGACCCGCGCCGGCGCGCGCCATGCGGGTCGGATGCTGATCGCGTTCGTCTTGGTCGGTGTGGTTTTCGTCGTCGAGGCGGTCGCCGGTGTCGTCACCGGCTCGCTGGCGTTGCTGTCGGATGCTGGCCACATGTTGACCGACGTTGTCGGTTTGGGCATGGCGCTCGCCGCGGTGCACCTGGCCAATCGAGGGGGCACCGACAAGGGCCGGTCCTTCGGTCTGTACCGGCTGGAGATCCTGGCCGCGCTGGTCAACGCGGTGCTGTTGTTCGGTGTGGCCGGCTACGTGTTGGTCGAGGCCGTCGGGCGGCCTGGCGACGCGCCCGATGTGCCAGCTGGAGCGGTCATGGCGGTTGCCGGTGTCGGTCTCATCGTGAACCTTGTCTCGTTCGCCCTGTTGCGCCAGGGGGCCAAGGAGAGCCTCAACGTGCAGGGTGCCTATCTCGAAGTGCTGGCCGACCTGATCGGCTCGGTCGTAGTGATCGTGGCCGGTGGGGTGATCGCGGTGACCGGCTGGTCGTGGGTCGACGCTGTGGCCGGCGCTGCGCTCGGGCTCTGGATTCTGCCGCGCACCTGGCGGCTCGCGTCCCAAGCCCTCCGCATCCTCCTGCAGGCGGCGCCACCGCACCTTGATCTCGGGGCGTTGGCCGGTGATCTTGCGGCCATCCCCGGTGTGGTCGATGTGCACGACCTGCACGTCTGGACCCTCACCTCCGAGATGGAAGTGGCCTCTGCCCACCTGATGGTCAGATCGGGCGTTGACAGCCACGGCGTGCTCGACCAGGCCCGAACGCTGTTGGCAGACGGCTACGGGGTGGCACACGCGACCTTGCAGGTGGAGCCCGATGACCACACCGGGTGCGACGAGACGAGCTGGTAACTGTCGTCGTAGGATCCGACGGCGACGACGTCTGTTCCCGGGGGATCGCCAGATGACGCAGAGCAAAGCCACGCTGTGCCGAGCAACGATGAACTACTTCGGTGGGGGATCGGTCGATGTCGACGTCAGGGACGGACGCGCCGCGGATCTGCCGGGCTGGGAGGAATGCGGTTTCGAGCTGATGTCATTCCCCTCAGTTGTCGAGGACTGGCACAGCGAGGCCGAGATTCAATCGGCGCACTATCCCGAGGCGGCTGCGCTTGCGAAGCGGCTTACCGGATGCGATCGCGCCGTCGTGGCCGGTCACATCGTCCGAAGCGCGGAGGAAGCACGACGGCATCCCGACTACGCCCCGATCACGCTCGTTCACTCGGATTTCGCTGACAGCTATGGCGACAAGATCCGGGCGTTCCATCGCGAGGGAGCCGATGGGGACGAGTTCATCGCGCAGGCCAGCCGGGTGATGATTCTGCAGTTCTGGCGCAACCTTGGCCCGGCGAAGATGGACATGCCGTTGGCCTTCTGCGATGCACGCACCGTGCCCCGTGATCAGATCCGGCCGTTCCCCGTCACCAACTACGCCGGCGGCGGTTTCGACTTCGACGCGCTGGGCTTCGATGCTCCAGCCGACTGGTCCGCGCACGCGTGGTATTCGTTCCCCGAGATGGAACCTGAAGAAGCGGTTGCGCTGCGCACCTACGACTCCGACCGGGTCGCCGATGGTCGGCCGTACTGGACCCCGCACTCGGCTTTCCGCGACCCAGAGGTCGACCTGGGGCGGCCTGGACGCACGAGCATCGAGGTGCGCGTGACCTGCGCGTTCGCGTAGCGGCGCGAGGCCATCGCGCCAGCTCGTTTAGCGCGGCGGGGCAGCGCGGAAGAAGTCCCACGTTGCCCTGGTGATGTCGGGGCCGGCCGGATCGGTGAACGTCGACGAGTAGTCGCCGTTCGGGTAGTTGTGGTTCAGGCCATGGATCAGCCACCACACCACCACCGTCTGGGTCTTGGCGTTGGCGTACCGGTCGACGGTGTAGGGGTAGCTCTGCCAGCCGGTCGCGCCCGCCGCGCACGGCCAGTTGGCCGGTGACCTCGGTACAGGCCGCATAGCCGCAACCGGCGAGCATGGCCGCAACCGAGAAGATGTCGGGATAGGTGATGGCCAGGATGTTCGCCATGCTCGCGCCGGCAAAGGTGCCCATGACAAAGATCCGACCGGGATCCACGTGGTTGGCCTCTGCCGCCAGGGTCAACTCAGCCAGCATCTCCGGCTCGCCGGCTCCCCGATGGAAGTTCTGGTCAAGGAACCAGTTCCAACAACTCGAACCGTTCCCCTCCACCGCGGCCGGGTCGTCCATGTTGTACGGCGCCTGCAACGGGTAAAGGACGACCGCATCCTCGACGGCCGCTAACTCGTTCCACCTGGTGCCGAAGGCGACCTGCGGATCCGTTTCATTGTTCTGGGTGCACCCGTGCAGGAACACCACCATTGGCCGGCCCGGCTTTTTCACCTTCCCGGCTGGCGTATACAGCCAGTAGTCGAGGGCCGCACCGGTCACGGCGACATACGACTCTTCGGTCTCGTCCACCGTTGGTCCCTCCGAGGCGCTTCAGGCGTCGAGGGCGGGTGCGGGCTGCCCGGCGTAGCGCCGCCGCTGCCGGATGACCCGCGTCACCCTGAACGCGACGCCGAACACCAGCGCGGGGGCGATGAACCAGAACGGCCGGGTCAGCCACCACAGAACCGTGGTCGTCGTCCGTGGGCGCCCGACCAACTCGGTCACGGCGACATAGACCGCGGCGTAGGCAAAGGCGTGACCGAGGTACAGCGACTGAGCGTTGACCGTGATCCAACGGGAAGCCCGGGCCGGCAATCCGGATTCGGTGAACGCCAGCCCACGCTCTCGGATCAGGGTGACCACCCCAAACTGGAAGCAGGCCAAGGCCACTATCACGATGGTCGGCGGGCCAAGGTTGGAGAACCGCTCACCCGGAACGCCGACTGCCGAGCGGGGATAGAAGTTCATGTTGGTGAGCCCCAGAAGCGCGAAGCCACCAATCCATGTGAGCGTCCAAGCGAACCGGCGGGGGGCGTTGGTGAGCTTCTCCCAGTTGAAGCCCACTTGGTGGATCAGCGCCCAGACGAACACCCAGTTGAGCCACTCGACCCATGGCAGATCCCAACTGAACCGTGCGACGTCGACGGTCATGGCCAGGCCGCCCAGGACGATGGGCACCAAGTAGTCGTAGCGCTTGTGCAACCGCCACGCGATCGGGGCCACGAGGATCAGCAGGGAGTACACGCCGAGGAACCAGAGCGGGGACAGGATGAGCACCAGCGCGCGAGCGAGCCACTGGGGAGGTTCGCCGGCGATCGACAGCGCGCGGTGTACTGCGATGGCGATGCTGACGAGGATGAGCGCGCCCGGGAGGAGCCCGGCCAGCCGCCGCCCGACGAACGATGCCCACGTTGGCTCCTTCTGTAAGGCCCCCGCGTGCACCGCCCCCCCGACCGCGAAGAACAC
>JBPCMH010000456.1:0-5361 GCA_051002495.1 Acidimicrobiales bacterium | reverse complement strand
CCTCGGCCACCTCTGCGGATGTGGGCCACACCTCGCGCAGGACCACCGGACCGTTTGTGCCCTCACCGCGCGGCTCGGTGTCAAGGTCGATGTCCATCTCCCCGGCCAGGGCGTAGGCGACAACCAGCGGCGGTGAGGCCAGGTAGTTCATCTTGCTATCGGGGTTGATCCGTCCCTCGAAGTTGCGGTTGCCGGACAGCACAGAACATGCGGCCAGCTCGTGTTCGTTGATGGCCGCCGAGATCTCCGGCCGAAGCGGACCGGAGTTGCCGATGCAGGTCGTGCAACCGAAGCCGACCAGGTTGAAGCGCAACTTCTCCAAGTACGGCAGGAGGCCAGCCCGCTCGTAGTACTCCATGACCACCTTCGAGCCAGGGGCGAGAGAGGTCTTGACCCACGGCTTGGTCTCGAGACCAGCCTCGACGGCCTTCTTGGCCACCAACCCAGCGGCGAGCATCACCGACGGGTTTGAGGTGTTGGTGCAGGAGGTGATGGCCGCGATGATCACTTGACCGTGGTCGAGCTCGAACGATGTGCCGTCGTCAAGCCGAACCGGCACGCGTGTCGACGGGCGGCCGCCCATCGGGCCGGTGGGGGCGCCGCTGGCCGACGGGTCGGCGTCACCGTTGGTTCCTGCCGCGGGGTCAGCGGGCGGGTCGCTGGCAGGGAACGACCCTGCGTCGGCCTGGTCGTGGCTCCCGAGGACAGGCCTGTCGCCGTCACCGTTGCGGACAAACCCAACGACCGCTTCGCGAAACGCGGCCTTCGCCTCGTCAAGGCGAACCCTGTCCTGCGGACGGGTGGGGCCAGCCAGCGACGGCAGGACCGTCGACAGGTCGAGCTCGACCACCTGGGAGAAGACCGGATCACGATTTGGGTTGTGCCACATGCCCTGGGCCTTGGCGTAGGCCTCGGTGAGGGCAACCTGTTCGTCGGTCCGGCCGGTGAACGACATGTAGCGCAGGGTCTCGTCGTCGATCGGGAACACGGTGATCGTCGAGCCGTACTCCGGCGACATGTTGCCGATCGTCGCCCGGTTCTCGAGCGGCACGTTGGCAACGCCCTCGCCGTAAAACTCGACGAACTTGCCGACCACCCCAACCTGTCGGAGCATCTGGGTGACGGTGAGCACCAAGTCGGTGGCGGTCGCACCCTCGGGCAGCTTGCCTTTGAGCTTCACGCCGACCACGTGCGGGATGAGCATCGAGATGGGCTGACCGAGCATGGCCGCCTCGGCCTCGATGCCGCCCACACCCCAGCCCACCACGCCCAGGCCGTTCACCATCGTGGTGTGGGAGTCAGTACCGACAAGGGTGTCGGGATAGGCCACGCCCGCGTCGTTCACGAACACCACCCGGGACAGGTACTCAAGGTTCACCTGGTGGCAGATACCGGTGTTCGGCGGCACCACCTTGAAGTTGTCGAAGGCTCCCTGGCCCCAACGCAAGAACTCGTAACGCTCCTGGTTGCGCTCGAATTCGAGGGCGGCGTTGAGGTCGAAGGAGTTCGCTGCTCCGTAGCTGTCAACCTGGATCGAGTGGTCGATGACGAGCTCGGCTGGCACCAGCGGATTGATCTTCGACGGATCGCCACCCAGATCGACCATGGCGTCGCGCATGGCGGCCAGATCGACGACGGCAGGAACGCCGGTGAAGTCTTGCATCAGCACGCGTGCGGGCGTGAAGGCGATCTCGTCGTCGGGTTCCGCGGTCGGGTTCCACGAGGCGAGGGCTTCAATATCGGCCGCCGTCACCGACTCGCCATCCTCGGTGCGTAGCAAGTTTTCAAGCAGCACCTTGAGGGAGTACGGCAGCCGATCGACGTCGAATCGATCGGCGAGGGAGTCAAGGCGGTACATCTCATAGGACTTGCCGCCGGCCTCGATGGCGGCTCGCGCGCCGAAACTGTCTCCTGCCATTGCTGCTCCTCGTCTTTCGGGGGGGTGCCGTTGCGATCCTACGTCGCCAGCACCGACACCAATCCGATCGGGCCCCTCAGGCGATCGGCCCAATGCGGGAGATCAGAACGGGAGAACGGCGAACACGGCTCGCCCGAAGGCGTCGAGTGGCCATGCCAGGGACGGCCTGAACCCGCCGGGCCCGGCGACGATCACGAGCACGACGGCGGCTGCCCAGCGGAGGACCCACCTCAGGCCACGCTCGCCGCGGGCCACGGCCCGGTCCAGGAGACCCCATGGCAAGGGATGGGCCACCAGACCCGCGGCCACCGCGGCCGCCGCGCGCAACGGTCCGATGCTCCGCCCGAGCCCGACGAAGGCGCCGCCTGCCGGTGCTCCACTACCGAGCGAAGCGAGCCACCCCATCAGCACCGCAGCACCGGCTGCTGCCACACCGATCACGATTGCGGTCGTTGGCCTCCACGTCGGCTTACGACGTGGGACGAATCGCACCCGGAGCACCCCCGTCCGGACTGCCAGGGCGACGGCGACCGCGACCAGCGCAACGACCGGCGCGAGCAATCCGAGGGCACCTGCCGCCAGCCGTCGCGGCACCGACACTTGCACCGAACTTGACACGATGCTGCCGACCGTTGCCCAGACCGACGATCCCGCCCGGGTCACGGTCCCGCCAACCAGCGCACCGCCTCGGCGCGCCGCGGTGCCGGCAGTGGCCCTCGTCCTCCGACCGGCGGCCCGACTCGTTGCGACCACCCGCTCGGCTCTCGTCGGCGGTGGAGGCGTCAACCCCGGCCCGGTCGGTCCCGGGAACGGGTCGGGCAGGCCAACAGCCAAGCGAGCACACCACGGGCAACGACGGAGGTGGGCGCCATGAACGTGGTCGGCACTGCGCGAACATTCGACGAGCCCCGGCTCGCACGCGTCGAGGGCGGCAAGCCAGTCGCCGGCCGAGGGACGCACGCTGGGGAAACGCAGACCAGGGCCGAACGCCCGCCGGAACAGCCGGGCCAACGGCGAAGGCACGACGGACAGGTCGAGCGCCAGTGGTGCCGGCCGTACTGCGCCGTGACGGTGGTGGGCGGCGGCGCGCTTGGCAATCCTTGTGCCGATGTCGGGCGGATCACCCCGTCCACGCCAGATCCCGGCGAACGGATGCGCTCCCTCCAGCAACAACAGGTGCAAGAGCACGGCCAACGCGAACCGGTCAGACTCAACTGTTCGCCTCTGCACCGACAGATCCGCTCGCTGCAGCTCCGGCGCGAGAAACTCCGGCTTGCCGACCGGACAGCCATGCACCATGCCGCCATCGGGGTCGACCACCTGCACCGAATCACAGTCGACCAGCGTCACCAGCGCACGTCTGCTCACGAGGAAGTTTGACTCGTTGAGATCGCCGACCACGTAGCCACCATCGTGTAATGACTCGACGATGGCGGCCACGTTGCGCGCCGTCCGGATCAGGTAACGCCACGAGAAACCCGGCGCGACCTGGCGTCGCGACTGGGGGTTGTAGACCTGGAACAGCGGCACCGTGGTCTTGGTGTCGATGCGAGGCATCAAGAACCCCGCCAGCCGACCGTGTTCTTCGACGATCTCGGTAGGCCAAGCAATCGCGACGTGCCCACCATCGTCGATGCCAGCCGGCGGGTGACGCAGCATCACGTCGAGCTTCGCGGCCCGTTCCGGGGTCGGGCTGCGGTACCGCTTATAGGCCACGGACGGACGACCGCTGACCTCGAACACTTCGGCCTCGCCGCCCGCTCCCAAGGGCTGGGCGACCGCCACCTGGGCGGCGGGCACGCCTCAGTTCCTGACCGCGAGCACCAGCGTGGTGTCGTCGTCGGTGCGTGACTGCACCCGGGGCGACGCGAGGAACGCGGCGAGCTCCTGTTGGCCGTCGGTGGCCTGGTCGACCTCGGCCGCCCATGACCAGAGGGGATCAAAGAACCCGCGGTGCGGCGTGCCAGCCGCCATATCGAATGCGAGGAGTTGCAGGCCGTCGGTGAGCAAGGCGATGGCGTCGAGGTCGCCGGCGGCGTGCGTTCCGAACCGAGCCTCGTCCGCCCAGGCCGATGACGTGACGAACACCGTCTCGTTGAGGTATTCGCCACGCTCCACCGGATCGAGCACCACCAACGCCTCTCCCCGTCGGGCGACGACCGCCCCATCGCCGACCTGCGCGGTGTGGATCTGACCCTCACTGACGACACCGAGGTGCAGGGTGGTAGCGAACGCTCCGAGCGATTCGCCGGTCTCGCACGCGAGTCGTTCGAGCTGATAACGGGCCGTGCCCATCGCCACCGCGAGGGCAACCGGTCCGAGGCTTTCGGCCGGCCAGGCGCTCACTATCTCCACGGCGGATGCGACCGCAAGCTGCGCACCATCGGCACCGCGCGGCGCCGAGCCCGCGCCATCAGCAACGGCAAGGACGAGCCGATCTTCAAAGAGCTCGACGTGGTGTGCGTCTTGGCATCCGTCACCCCGCTCACGATGCCCGGCGCCCTCAACCGACACCCCCACGGTGCGCCAGGCCACGCGTCAGACCACCGCCCACCCGTCGACCGCGGGCAGGGCTGTCTGATCACCGGGCTTCGATGTCGACACACTCCGCTGGCTTTGAGACAGCCAGACGAACAACTCCACAAACTTGAGGCCCTGGAGTCGGAGAGGCGCCCGAACCGACAGTTCTTCGAGCACTCCGATATCGGCGCCGTCGACGCCAACGGCGAAGAACGCGACGCCGCTGGCTTCCTCAGTCTCTCGGATCCGAGTCGCCGCGGCCTTCCACTCGTCGGTTGGCGCGCCGTCGGTGATCATGAACACCCACGGCCGGTAGTACACGATGCCGTTGGTTCGGTACTCCGCCTTCCGGGCCTCGATAAGGTCGAGCGCCTTCTCGATGCCCGCACCCATCGGGGTGCCGCCTCCAGCCTGGAGCCGAGTGGCCTCGTATTGGCCGGCGGTGACGAAGTCCTGTACCACCTCGACCTCACCGCCAAAGGTGACGATCGACACCTCGACCCGCTGACGAGCTAAGGCATCTCCGCCGAGGTCACGGGCGAACGCAGCGAGTCCCTCGTTGAGCGCCTCGACTGGTCGGCCAGCCATCGATCCGGAGGTGTCGAGCAACAGAACGCAGGCACACCTCGGCTCCGGATTAGTGGCGAACTCCACGGCTGCATCCAACTGGGTCACGGCGGTACCTCCGGCAGACATTTCAGACCTCCCCATTGAACTGGCCCATGCTGCCCAAGCGGGGGATGCCCTGTGCCAACCTGGGTCGTGGACACCTGCCCCTCACCCAGCCGCCGCGCCCGACCATGACAAGCGGGCCACGCATCGGACTCGTGCTCGGGGCCGGCGGTGTGACCGGCGGCGCGTTCCACGCCGCCGTGCTCGCTGCCCTGAACGCCAAACCGGGGTGGGATGCGAGGGCGGCCACC
>JBPCMH010000455.1:0-5241 GCA_051002495.1 Acidimicrobiales bacterium | reverse complement strand
CGCCGTAAGCCCACAACCTCACCGGCTCGCCGACCAACCATTCCGTGAGCCGCCGAACCTTCTCGGCGCCGCGCACGTTGGCGCCGACCAACCGGCCGGTCATGTGGGAGGAGTCGCGTTCCAGGTTTGTGCCCAGCACCGCGACAAAGCCCAGTCGCTCGGCCAACGGTTGCAGATAATGTTCAGGCGAGGCTGACACGATCACCACTTGGTGGCCTTGTTCCTGGTGCCACCGGGCCCGGGCGATCACGTCGGGTCTTAGCTCTTGCTCGAGACGTGCTGCGTACAGGTCGCACGCCGCGTCGAAGGCGGCGACGGGCATCTTCCGAAGCGCAACCGCGAGGACCGCGGCCTTGGCCCGGTCACGGTGCCGCCCGCCCAGTGGAACGAGGACGAGGCGAGGCGAGGCCCACAGCAAGCACAGGATGAGGCGCCATCGTGGGACCACCAAGCGGAGGAACGGATGGAGGCTGTCACCCGGCCGCAGGGTTCCGTCGAAGTCGAAGGCCGCGACGGTCCGCATCAGAGGGGCAGGCGGCGAAACACGAAGTTCGGCAGATGGCGCAGTACGGCCATGACCCACCGCAGGTGGGGCGGAGCCCACACGATCCGGGAGCGCTTCCGCAGACCTTGGTCGATGACCCGGGCGACGTCCTCAGGGTCAACGGCCATCGGCGCGGCCTTCATCCCGGCTGTCATCTTCGAGCGAACGAAGCCGGGCCGGACAACAACGACGTCGACGCCCTTCGGTCGCAGTGCCTCGTGGAGTCCGATGGCGAAAGCATCGAGGCCGGCTTTGGTTGAGCCGTAGATGAAATTCGATCGACGGGGACGCTCGCCGGCCACGGATGACAGCACGACCAGACCGCCGTGGCCCTGCTCGACGAGGCGCTCGCCAACCTCAATGCACGCCGACATCGCCCCCAGGTAGTTGACCTGCCCAACGTCGACGGCCGCCGATGCATCGGCCTCGCACAAATCCTGTTCGCCGAGGACACCAAAGGCGACGATGACGACATCGAACCCGTCGTGCGTCCGGAAGAGGTCGCCGATGGCAGCCCGGTGGCTGTTCACATCGGCCCCGTCGAAGAAGGCGGTGGCGGCCACCGCGGTTCCATGGGCCTCCAACTCGGCCTTGGCCCGGTCGAGATGATCCTGGTTGTGCCCGGCCAAGACCACTTGACCGCTCCGCGGCTTGGCCAGTCGCTTGGCCGCGGCCACGCCGATGTCAGACGAGCCACCCAAGACGAGCACGCTTTGAACGGCGCCGACGGCGTCTCTCATGCGGACAACCCTCTTCCTGTGAGATTGAGTCGACGGTCGAGGTCGGACCGCAGCACGCCATCAGGGTCGGCGCGGTTGCGCACCGCTCGCCACTCATCAAGGCGGGGGTACATGTGGCCCACCATCTCAGGTCGCATCCGGCCATCCTTTGCCAGGTAGCACCGACCACCAGCGGCTACAACCCGATCGTCGATCTCGTCAAGGAGTCGGCCCAGGCCATCACGGGCGACCGGCAGGTCGAGCGCCAGCGTCCAGCCTGGCATGGGGAAGGACAGATGGCCGGCGGAGCCGGGCCCGAACCGCTTGAGGACGGCGAGGAAGGAAGCCGCGCCCCAGCTGCTGAGCAACTCCACCACGCCCCGCACCATGTCTTCTTGTCCGAACGGCACCACGAACTGGTATTGGAGGAAGCCGCGGCTGCCGTAAAGCCGGTTCCAGCCGTCGATGCGGTCAAGGGGGTAGAAGAACGAGCCGTGAGGTTGCAGGTGGTCACGTCGGCGGCGGGGCGAGGAGCGGAACCACACCTCGTTGAACGCCCGCACGGTCAGGCGGTTGATGAGACCGTTCGGAACCCACGGCGGGGCGGGGAGCGTGGGCCGTGCGTGCGGCCGCAGCGCTTGAATCTGATGCTGCGAGGGCAGTTCATCCAGGGTCGCGTGGCGACCACGGGTCAGGACCGAACGTCCGAGTCGGCGTCCGCTGGTCTGACAATCAATCCACGCCACCGAGTACGGGTAGTCGCCGTCTTCATCGGTCATCAGCGCCATGGCTTGGTCTATGTCGGCGGCGCGGTCGGAGTCGACGACCATCGATCCGGTCTCAACCGCCTGCATCTTGATGGTGGCGTCGATGATGACGCCGGTCAGCCCCATCCCGCCCACCGTGGCCCAGAACAGCTCGGCGTTCGCGGTCGGGCTGGCCTCCATGACACCGCCGTTCGGTGTCCACAACCGCATCGACTGCACGAACCGACCGAAACTGCCGTCGCGGTGATGGTTCTTGCCATGAACGTCAGCGGCGATCGCCCCGCCGACTGTGACGTGGCGGGTGCCCGGAGATACAGGAGGGAAGAGCCCGCAGGGCAGGTAAGCCTCGATCAGTTCCCCGATGGAAACTCCGGGTCCGATCGTGACCATGCCAGCTGCTTCATCGAGATCGAGCAACCCGCGGTTCGGCGTCACATCGAGCACGACCCCGCCGCTGTTCTGGGCGGCGTCGTTGTAGCTCCGGCCAAGGCCGCGAGCGATCACCCCACGCGACGGGGCGTGTGCGCCAACCTTGATGACCGCATCGGCGTCGTTGGCAGTTACCACGACCGCGTTTGTCCGGGCTGCCCGTCCCCACCCGCTCAGCGGCCGACTGTGGCCCTCAACCGACATGGACGCCGATCCCGAACACGACGAGCCAGGCCAGCCCAATGGCTTGGAGCGTCCGGTCGCCGAGCAGGATGTCTTCGGGGCTGGCCCCCGCCCCCTGTTCGACGCGGAGGGCGTAATAGAGGATGCCAATGACGAACGGGATGATGCTCAACTGATACCAGAGATCGCCCCCGCCTCGCCGGGCCTGCTCGAATGCCCACAAGCAGTACCCGGTGAGGCACACGCCAGCGGAGACGGCGCGCACCAAGCGAAGGAAACCGTCGGAGTACTCGCCGAGCGTGCTCCGAATAGATTTGGCATCAACGCCGAGTTCGGCGTGCTCGGCATGGCGCTTGCTGGCCACGATGAACAGGGATCCGAAGCCGGCCACGATGAGAAACCAGTCGGAGATCGGCACTGGTGCGGCGGCGCCACCAGCCACGCTCCGGAGGATGAAGCCGGCAGCGACCGCGGCCAGGTCGACAACCGGGATCCGCTTCAGCCACAGCGAGTACGAGACGGTGAGACCGACATAGCTGGCGACGACGATGAGCAGTGCGGTGCTGACCAGGGCTGCAATCGCCAGTCCGGCAGCAAGCAGCACGACACCAATTGCCACCGCGGTCGACACCTTCATCTCGTTCGCGGCCACCGGCCGGCGGTGCTTGGTCGGATGCGCACGGTCGGATTCGACGTCGACGGCGTCGTTCAGTGCGTAGGTACCGGAGGCAACGAGGCAGAACGCACCGAAAGCGGCCGCCGTGCGGAAGATGGCCCCGGTGGTGGTGACACCGGCCGCGAATGGTGCGGTGAACACCAGCGTGTTTTTGACCCACTGCCTGGGACGCATGAGGCGTAGCGCCGCCGGGGTGCCGGGTCGGCCGCTGGGGGGAAGAGGGGCCGGGTGCTCGGCTGTGGGGTCGCTTTTCATGATCATGGGGATCGAGGATCGGTGAGTCCCGATGGCGCCGAGCGTAGTGCGGGGTCCGTTGGGTCCTGTCGGTGCCGCGTCCACACGGCGTGCACGGCGACGCCGACACCGATGGCCGCGAACGGCGCGGCCGGCACGTGGAATCGGGGGTCGCCGAAGAACACGAGCGGCGGCACCAGCAGGCCTGCGGCAGTGAGCGCCACTAGCAACGACGCTCCGCCGACGGCATCGCGGCGGCGCGTTCTGAAGCCGAGAACGCCGAGCCCGGCCGTGCCGATGATCGCGGCCGGCAGCGCGAACCCGTTAGCCGCCAAGGACAGCGCCATCCGGAGGTCGGGCGGGATGAAGCGATCATCTCCGTAGGATTCCGCAGCGAACAGGCCGTCGGTGTCATCTTTGAACGTGTGGCCGGCTCGACGGGCGATGAGCGCCAGTTCCTCCCCCGGGTGGGCTCGGACGAAGTCGAACGCGAGGCGCCGCCCGTAGGTATCTCTGGCCAGTTCGAACTCCGGCCGTTGCAGTCCGTCGAACGGTCCGGTGAAGCAGCGCTCGTTGGGGAACTCGAATCCACCGGAGCCGCCGACTCGACGACTCATGCAAAGGTTATCTCCCGTGTTGGTGGACAGCGCCGGTTGGCCCATCACCACCGCGTTTCGGTCGACCCAGGGTAGGAGGACCAACGCCGCGGCACCGCCGACTGCCGCAGCCTGGATGCCCGCCACCCGCCAACCGCGGCGCGCGATGAGCCATGCGACCAGGAGGGCCGGAAAGACCGGCAGCGACACCGGGCGGACCAGCGTCGCTAAGCCCAACAAGAGCCCAACCGCGGCCAGGCGATAGAGGCCGGGCTGGTCGTCGAGGCGTTCGCCCACGGCAACGGCCAGCGCAGCCAGGAGGAGCGCCATGAACAACGATTCGGTCAGGGCAGCCGACGTGTGGAAAATGAGGTTGGGCCAGCACGCGACCACCCAGCGGCCACCAACCCGGCAGGGACCGATGTGGTCAGTCGGCGGGCGAGTCTGAAGACCGCGGCGATCATGATCATCTGCCACACGATGTTGAGCGCGGCGACGATCCCTGTGAGCCAGGCATCGGGGATCGGCGAGTGGAAGACCAACCAGAAAACCGCGCCGAGCGTCATCGGGTAGCCGACTGGGTAGTACGCCGTCGGCTGGCCGTTGAGCAGCCTGTAGCCGTTGCCGTTGGCGATCTGCTCGGCGAAGAAGCGGTAGAAGGCGGGGTCGTGCAGCTCCGGCGCGGGGGGTCGTGCCGCATAGACCGTCCACGCGATGCGAAGCGCAAAGCCGCTCAGAAAAATGACGGTGAGGAGTCGCCGGTCGCGTTTGCCCATCTCGACGCCGGCGACTCGTTCGACCAGTCGCGTGAACAGATGGCGTCGGCTCACGGGTCCCGCCGACAGGCCACGATGAGGACCGACGATCCGAGAGGCAGCGAGAGCCGACCAATGAGGGAACGCTCTGCCGCGGTGCAGAACAACGCGACGAGGTCCACAAGGCCCGATTGATGGCGGAGGCCGGTGGCCGGCCCTCTGGCGATTCGCCGAGTGACGAGCAGCGGCATCACCAACCAACTGAAGACGTGAGTCAGGATCTCGGCCTCAAACCCAGCGCCCTCCACCAACGACCGCAGCTCGGATCGGCCGTACCG
>JBPCMH010000454.1:0-9690 GCA_051002495.1 Acidimicrobiales bacterium | reverse complement strand
CTGTTCGTGCGCCAGTTCGACCGCACGCTGGTGGCCGTCGACGGCGACGAGGTGGTCGGCACCAGCCTCGCTTACGGGTTCAGGTTGAGCGTGCCGGGGCGGGCCCGGGAGATCGCCACCGCTGGGTTCTCAGGCCTGTCGGTGCTGCCCACGCATCGTCGGGTGGGCATCCTCCGCGAACTCATGCGGCGCAATCTCGACGACGCCCACCGACGCGGCGAGGTGCTGTCGGTGCTGTGGCCTTCGGAATCGGGCATCTACCGACGGTTTGGTTACGGGGTGGGCACCACCACCCTGTCGTGGGAGATCGAACGAACGCGGGCAACGCTGATCGACGGCCTCGATAGCGGTGGCCGCACCGTTCGCTTCCTGCCGAACGATCCAGCCAAAGTGGCAGAACTGATCGCGCCAGTGCACGACGCGGTGAGGCAAGACCGGCCCGGGATGCTCGGTCGCGACGCCACCTGGTGGGCCTACCGGACCGCATCGGCCGCCACCGGCAACTGTTGGATCGGCGTCGATGGGCCCGACGGCCTCGAGGGCTACGCGACCTACTCGGTCTCTGGTTCGTGGGAATCGGACGGCCCGGCCAACGAGGTGTCGCTCGGCGAATTCGCCAGCACGACCACCGAAGCCGAGATCGCCCTGTGGCGCTATCTCCTCGACATCGACTTGGTTCGACGGATCACCACATGGGGCCGACCGCCGGATGAGACGCTCCCCTACCTGCTGCGCGATCCACGACGGCTGCAGCGCCGCGCCTATGACGGGCTGTGGGTGCGCACGGTCGACCTCGCGGCCTGCCTTGCCGGACGGGCCTACGCCGGTCCACTCGACATCGTGCTCGAAGTCACCGACGGGTTCTGTCAGTGGAACGAGGGTCGTTGGCATCTGAGCACCGACGGCGCCTCCGCGACCTGCACGCGGAGCATGGCCGAACCCGATCTCAGCTTGGATGTGGGTGAGGTGGGCTCTGCCTTCCTCGGCGGACAGTCACTCCGGACGCTGGCTCGCGCCGGGCTGGTCCACGAGCGGACTGAGGGCGCGTTGCAAGCGGCAGATCTCGCCTTCGCCTGGTCACCGGCCCCATGGGCCATCACCTGGTTCTGAGCGTCGATCGACGTAATAGGGTCCGGACCCATGGGAGTGGTCGTCGCCATCGATGCCGGCACAACCGGTGTCCGCTCGTTCGCGTTCGACGAGGCTGGCGCGCCCGTCGGCTCGTGCTACCGGGAGTTCACCCAACACTTCCCGAGGCCAGGGTGGGTGGAACACGACGCGGCCGAAATATGGGACGCCGTTGTCGGCACTCTCGCCGAGCTCGCCGACTCCCTCGCTGAGCCGATCGCGACCATCGGCATCACCAACCAGCGAGAGACCGCGGTCCTGTGGGATCGCAAGACTGGTCGGCCGCGGCATCGGGCCATCGTGTGGCAGGACCGGCGCACCGCAGCCCGTTGCGGGGAGCTCACCTCCGACGGCGCGCTCGATCTGGTCAGGTCGACGACCGGTCTCGTGCTCGACCCCTACTTCTCGGCCACCAAGGTCGACTGGATGCTGACTGAAGGCGGTGTCGCAGTCGACGCTGATCTGGCCTTCGGCACGATCGACTCGTGGCTGTTGTGGAACCTCACCGGCGGCGTCAACGGCGGTGTGCACGCCACCGACCCGACCAATGCGTGTCGCACCTCGCTGTTCGACATTCGCTTGCTGCAGTGGTCAGACGAGCTGTGCGAACTCTTCCGCGTTCCTCGGGCATGCCTCCCGGAGGTGCGGCCGTCGAGTGGGAGGTTCGGCGCGACGGCCGACGGGCTGCCGGTACCGGCCGGCATTCCGATCAGCGGTATCGGCGGCGACCAACAGGCCGCGCTGTTCGGACAAGCGTGCTTCGAACCAGGCATGACGAAGAACACCTACGGCACCGGCAGCTTCGTCCTGATGAACGTGGGCGACACCTGTCCGCAGCCGAGCGAGGGCCTGCTGACAAGCGTGGGCTGGGTGCTGGGCGACGGCACGACCGCGTACGTGCTCGAAGGCGCGATCTTTGTGACCGGAGCGGCGATCCAGTGGTTGCGGGACGGCCTCGGCATCATCAGCGAGGCGGCCGAGATCGGTCCGCTGGCCGCGTCCATCTCCGACACCGAAGGCGTGTATCTCGTGCCTGCCTTCACCGGCCTTGGCAGCCCGTACTGGGACCCGTACGCCCGAGGCACGATCGTAGGGTTGACCCGTGGAGTGGGGCGGGCCCACCTGGCCAGGGCCGTGGTCGAGGCCATGGCCTACCAAACACGGGATGTGGTGGAGGCCATGTGTGCGGCGTCGGGGCGGGAGGTGCAGGCACTGCGAGCCGATGGCGGCGCGTCGGTCATGGACCTCCTGCTCCAGTTGCAGGCCGACCAACTCCAGGTGCCCGTCACCCGACCCAAGGTGCAGGAGACCACCGCGCTGGGCGCGGCGTACCTGGCCGGGCTGGCCGAAGGTGTGTGGGCCTCGACCGATGAGGTCGCCGCGCAATGGGCTGTTGACGTCGAGATGCTGCCGAAGGCCTCACCAGGCGCGGCGGACAGCCGCTATGCCGGTTGGCAGCGGGCCGTTGAACGGTCGCGCCGCTGGGCCTCCGACTGAGCCAGCCCGGGGCCTTGGGCTCAGCCGACGACCGCACCGCGACCAGCAGCGCTGCGGTGTCAAGGGCATCAACCCGTGGAACGCAGCCCATGTGAACAGGGGATTTCCGGCCCGCGACCGGCGCGAAATTCCTGCTTGTGGGCAGAAACCGGGAGGAGCGGGACGGGATGGCCCACATGGGCCATGACAGTCGACCCGTTGTGACCAGATTTCCGTTCAGGTTCGGTCAGGTGCATGCCGATACTCGGTCAGATACGGGACCGGGTCACACATTCGCGTCGCAGAACGGAGTCCTCGTGGAGCACGACGACAATGCATCACCGGTCGCCGCCGCTGGCGCCCCATCAACGCTCGACGAGCGCATCGGACAGGTAGCCCGCGGCCACCGTCGCGTGCTCGAACTGATCGCCAAAGGCGCACCTCTCGAGGACACGCTGGGCGAGTTGGTCACCGCGGTAGAGATGGTGGCTCACGGCGCCCGATGTTCGGTCATGCTTCTCAGCCCTATGACCCGTCGTCTTCGGCTGGCCAGCGGACCCGGTCTCAGCCGGTCGCTCCGGTCCGCGCTTGAGGACATCTCGATCGACGAAGAGCGTTGGCCGAGCGTCGAGGCAATCCGCACCAACGCGTTCGCCGTGCGCACCGACCTCGATGTGTCTCGCCACGGGTTCGAATCGTGCTGGTCGACGCCCATCACCTCGACTTCCGGGGAACTTGTCGGCACCCTCGACCTGTGGTTCGGCAACAGGCGCGAGCCCAAGCCGACCGACGTTTGGCTCGTCGAGCTGGCCGTCGACCTTGCCGGCATCGCCATCGAACGCGAAGACCTGGTCAAGCAGCTCCACGCCCGGTCACTCACGGATCCCCTCACCGGCCTGCCTCACCGCCAGATGTTCACCACGGTCGTCAGAGCCTGCCTCGACGGCTCGCTGACCACCAGCGGGCATGTCGCGGTACTCGCCGTCGACCTTGACCGCTTCAAGCTGCTGAACAACAGCCTCGGCCACGAGGTGGGCAACAAGATCCTCAACGTGGTCGCCGATCGGTTGAGAGCCGCGCTGCGCCCCGAAGATATGGTCTCGCGCTTCCACGCGGATGAGTTCCTGATCCTGCTGTCCAACGTCCACTCCGCCGAAGGAGCGCTGCAGGTCGCCTCACGCATTCGCGCGCAATTGCAGGAGCCCATCGAGGTTGTGGAGCGCGAGGTATTCGTCATGCCGAGCATCGGCGTCGCCCTGCAGCAGGACGGCGCGGTCGCTGAGTCGATGATCGAGCAAGCGCTCTCGGCCATGCATCGAGCCAAGGAGAAAGGGTGGGGCGGATGCGAGATCTACGACACCGAGATCTCCGACATCGCCCGCCGACGCCTCGACCTCGAACAAGATCTGTGGCGAGCGGTCGAGCGTGATGAGCTCACGGTGCTGTACCAGCCCATCGTCAAACTCAGCTCGCAGAGGCCAGTCGCGGTCGAAGCCCTCGTGCGTTGGAACCACCGCACGCTCGGACAGATATCCCCCGCCGACTTCATCCCCCTCGCTGAGGAATCGGGGGCCATCGTCCCCATCGGTGGCTGGGTCCTAGAGACCGCGTGCCGGCAAGCCGCAGCCTGGAGTGAGATCGATGGGCTCGGTCACCTGAAGATGAGCGTGAACATCTCTCCCCGCCAGTTCCACCAGCCCGACTTCGTGGCCGGCGTTGCCGAGGCCATCGAACGATCGGGAATCAGCCCCGGGCGACTCATCCTCGAGATCACCGAGGGCGTCGTGATGAGCGACGTGGAGGCGGTGCTCGACACGCTGCAGGAACTCAAGGACATCGGCATTCGACTCTCCGTCGACGATTTCGGTGCGGGTTATTCGTCGCTCAGCTACCTGAAGCGCTTCCCCCTTGACTCCCTGAAGATCGACAAGAGTTTCATTTCGGCGGTCGACGTCGGTCCGGCCGACCATGCGATCGTCGAAGCCGTCATCGTCCTCGCCTCACGCCTTGGGCTGCGCGTCGTGGCTGAAGGCGTGGAGGCCACGCCGCAAGCCGACCTCCTCCGGGAGCTTGGCTGCGGGCTCGGACAGGGCTATCTGTTCTCTCGACCGGTCAGCCCTGGTGAGTTGGAGACCCAACTCCGGCGTCGAACCCCGCTCCGCTCGCTGGCCGGCTAGTCAGCCAGCTGCGGCGACGGCCGGAGGCTCGTCGACGGGACGCACTGTGCCAACCCTGGCCCTGGCCGGCTCCGCGATGTCGATGTCGACTTCTGGTGCAGCATCCTTGGTGCGCGATGCGTACACGTTGACGTAGTCCTGTCCGGAAAGCTCCCGGAGTTCGAACATCGCCTCATCGGTGATCTGGCGAAGCACGAGCGGGTCGTTGGCTCGATCGGCGTAGTGGGAAGCATCAATCGGCTTGCCGAATCGGATGGTGATCGGCATGAACAGCCGCGGCATCGGCACCCCGATTGGCTGGGTCTCACGGGTGCCGACCATGGCGACAGGAATCACGGGGACACCGCACTGCAGTGCAAGCCGAGCGACGCCGGTCTTGCCCTTGTACAGGCGGCCGTCGGGCGACCGCGTGCCCTCAGGGTAAATGCCGAACAGCCCGCCGCCGTCGAGAACTTCTCTTGCCGACTCAAGGGCCCGCTGGCTGGCGCTGCCGCCCTCGCGTTTGATGGGAATCTGGCCGACCGACCGGAAGAACCACGCCGTTTTCGGATCCTCGAAGTACTCAGCTTTGGCTACGAACGTGATCCGGCGCTTCAGCACGAGCGGGAGGAAGAACGAGTCGCACACGGCCAAGTGGTTGCTGGCCAGAATGGCGCCGCCTGATGCCGGGAGGTGCTCGATGCCCTCCACCTGGATGCGGTAGAAGAACCGGAGCACCGGGCTCAGCAGGAACTTCACCACCCAGTAGGTCACGGCGACAGCCTAGGACCTTGATCGCCTGACGTCGCCTTGGGCCGCTTGCCGGCGGTCAACGACCGAAGCGTCTCGCCGACCGCTGTTGTCCCGTCTTGACCAGACGGTCTAGTTTTCGGATCGTGAACCGGAAGCTGACCCAACGAGGCAAGGACCGCCGTCGTCAGTTGATGGATTACGCCTCCACCCGGTTCGCCGAGAATGGCTACCACACCACTTCCGTGGCCGAGATCGTGCAGGGCATGGGTGTGGGCAAGGGCGTCTTCTATTGGTACTTCTCATCCAAGGAAGAGCTGTTCCTGGAGATCTTGCGCGAGGCCCAGTACGACCTGCGCAAGCGTCAACAGGCCGAGATTGGCGACGCGGTCGACCCGGTCGAACGTCTCGAGAGCGGTATCAGGGCGTCGATGGCGTGGTTGGCCGAGAACCGCAGCCTCATGACCCTCTTTCAGTTCTCCGCCGCGGAGGAGCGGTTCCGAGGAACGCTGCACAAGGGCCAGGACATCGCCGTCTCCGACATCGTCCGCCACGTGAAGGAAGGGATGGCCGCGGGCCAGATCCGCGACACCAATCCCCTCGTGCTGGCTCACGCCATCCTTGGCGTGACCAACCACATGGCCCGCATCTTCATCTTCGAGCGGGACGAGGATCCTGCGAGCGTGGCCGACGCGGCGGTCAACTTCTGTCGCCACGGGCTGCTCGGCGACCTGTAGCGCAACCTGCCTTACTGGAGTTTGGGAAGCACCCTGCGCAGGTTGCGGATGGCCTGTTGGGTGCGTTGTTCGTTCTCGATGAGGGCGAACCGGACGTGGCCTTCGCCCCCGGGTCCGAACCCGACGCCGGGCGACACGGCCACGTTGGCCTCCCGAACGAGGAATGACGCGAACTCGAGCGAACCCATCTCGAGGTACGGCTCCGGGATCGGCGCCCACACGAACATCGTGCCCCGAGGACGCTCGACTTCCCACCCGATCCGGCTCAGTCCGTCGCAGAGCGCATTGCGCCGCGACTGATAGATGTCGTTGACGAACTTCGGGTACTCGGTGGCCTCATTGAGCGTGACCGTGGCCGCGATCTGAATGGGCTGGAAGCTGCCGTAATCGAGATAGCTCTTGAGCTTGGTCAGGGCGGCCACGATCTCCGGGTTGCCGACCATGAAGGCCACGCGCCAGCCGGCCATCGAGTACGACTTGGTCATCGTGTAGAACTCGACGGCTACCTCCTTGGCTCCGGGTACCTGCATGATCGACGGCGGCTGATAGCCATCGAAAGCGGTGTCGGAGTAGGCGAAGTCATGCACGAGCACGACGTCGCGCTCACGGGCCCAGTCGACGATCAGCCCCATCCAGTCGAGGTCGACGCACGCGGTCGTCGGGTTGTGGGGAAACGAAAGGATGACCACGCGCGGTTTCGGCCACTGGGTCTCCCACGCCTCCACCAGGTTCAAGAAGAAGTCCTGGCCGGGGCCGATCCGGATCTGCTGCACATCGGCCCCCGCGAACAGCGGCGCGTAGATGTGGATCGGATAAGACGGCGACGGTACGAACGCCGAGTCACCGGGCCCCAGCAGCACCCACATCAGGTGGGAGAGACCTTCCTTGGCCCCGATCGTCGACATGACCTCGGTGTCCGGGTCGAGCTCGACGCCGAACTTGGTGAGGTAACGGTCGGCGATGGCCTTGCGAAGCTTGGGGATCCCCTTCGAGGAGGAGTATCGATGATTTCTGCCGTTGCGGGCCGCGGCCACGAGCTTCTCGACCGAGACCTCCGAGGAAGGAATATCCGGGTTACCGAACCCGAGGTCGATGACATCGTGGCCCGCGCGACGCGCCTCGACCTTGAGGCCGTCGATGACGCTGAACACATAGGGCGGCAGCCCGTTGATGCGACGGAACTCCATCAACCAAACCTACCCCGCCGCGGTGTGCCGACTGAGGCCATATCGCGAGACGTGAGCCACACGTGAGCCTCGGTCAGCGGTTCACCGGAGGGCCGCGGCTTCGGCCAGTGCCGACACCGTGGCGGCTGGATCGACGTCGGGCAGGAAGGGCGGCGCGCACACTGCCCAGGCAGCCCCAGCTTCGGCCAGCGATCGGAGCATGACCGAAGCCTCGCCTGGTTCACCGGCGATCTGCCCTCCCCAGGTCACCGGCATCCGCCGCTCGGCGGCGACCACAGACGCGTCGGCGGCCCAGAAGTTGACCGCGTCGGCGTGGTCGATCGCCACCTGCCGGGTCGCTTCAGTGCGGCCACCGACCCAGGTGACGATGCCTTCGCCTCGGAGCGCGTCGCACACCTCGGCAACCTGCCTCCGTCGGTCGGCGGCGGGGGGGTAGTCGATGCCGTACGCGTCGTTCTCCGCCGCGCTGAGGCGATCGCCGGTGCCCACCCCCGCAATCAGTCGGTCACCAACGATCGCGGCCAGCGTGGTGAACTGGTGCACCAGCACCGCGTCTGGAACCAGCCCAACTCGGGCCACGAGCGTGCCCAGGCTGACCCGAGTCGTGACCGATGTCAGCGCACCCAGCAGCGGGAAGGCAGGTAGCGCCGGCCGTTCCGGGTTGCCGATGGCCCAGAGGTGGTCGAACACGAACACCCCGTCGAGTCCAAGCTCTTCGGCGGCGCGGGCCGCGGCCAAAGCATGCTCAGGATCGTCACGGAACTGCGGCAGGGTGATGCCGATCTTCACGACGAGCCGGGCGCCAGCAGCCCCGCACCGATCGCTCCGGCTCGCTCTCCTAGCGCCGCGGCCAAGATCGGGACCTCGGGACGGTGGTCGTTGCCCTCCACCAACTCGACAAACGACGCGCGAACCGGATCCAACAGGAGGTCGCCCGCTTCGATCAACCCGCCGCCCATGACGAAGGCCTCGGGATCGAAGGCGTTGGCCAGCCCCGCCAGCCCAAGCGCAACCCACCACCCGAAGTCGGCCAAGATCCGCTTGGCATCGCCATCACCCTCCCTGGCCGCCTCGGTGACGTGCTCCCCGCGCACGTTCTCTCGGTCACCGCCCGCCAGAGCCTCGATGCGGGGCGCCCGACCGCCGTTGACCTCATCGCGCGCGATGCGGCCCAGTCCGCTGCCCGACGCGAACCGCTCCCAGCATCCGCGCTTGCCGCACGGACAGGGCGGGCCGTGGGGATCGACGACCATGTGCCCGATCTCTCCGGCGAACCCGTGGGCTCCCCGGTAGAGCCTCCCGTCGAGGACAATGCCTCCACCGATCCCGGTCCCGAGGGTGACGAGCAGCACCGTGCTGCGACCGCGACCGGCTCCACACTGAGCCTCCCCCCACGCCGCCGCGGTCGCGTCATTCTCGACCCGTACCGGGAAGCCGGTGGCATCGGCCACCCCGCGGCGGACGGCGAGATCGATCACGCCGGGCAGATTGGGGGCAAACCGCAGCACGCCATCGGCATCAACGAGGCCGGGAACACCGCAGCCGACGCCGGACACCGCCCCGACCTCGCTACTGACAAGGTTGGCGACCTCAACGATGGCGTCGATCACCGCCCGCCCACCGGACGGGGTCGGAATCCGGTGCTCGGAAACGATGGAGCCGTCGTCATCAAGGCCGACCCCGAGCACCTTCGTGCCACCGACGTCGACCCCAATACGAGTCACCGCGGTTCAGAACCGCAGCGTGGCGCCGATGCGTCCCATCACGTCGAGGTCAGCGTCGTCGACGCAAACCTTGACGCGAGATGAGTTGCGAAGCGCTTCTTCCAACGCCATCTCGACGACGTCAGCGACGAGGGTCATCTCGTTTTCGCAAAGACCGCAGCGCCGGCCCTTCACCGCCAGGTTGCCGCAGTTCTCACAGTGCCATCCCTCGGTTTCGTAACCCTCGGAGACGACAAGTGTGTCGATCCGCCGCTCCACGACAGCACGCAGAACATCGTCAAGCCCCGCGACGCCGTGCCCGGTACCAACCGCGTCTTTCAACTTGGCGACGAGCTGAGCGTGCATCTCCCGTTCGACCTGGTCTTCAACAGCAAGGGCGGCTTCGATGATGTCGGCGTCCGACGCGGAGGGTGGGATATCGATCCGCGCCGCGATCCGCTCCTTGAGATAGGAGTGCAGGTCGCGCTCCAACTCGTTCGCCAGGTCGTTGGGGGCTCCAATGATCAGGTGCTCGAACTCATGGGCCTTGAAG